>JADGCD010000118.1 GCA_015229165.1 Nitrospinota bacterium
AACCGGTGAGAATCTTCTCCGCCAGCGCCCCCACGACCGAGAAGACCCCCACCCCCCCCAGCGGGTTGATGAACCGGTAATGCTCATGCTCCCGGGAGAGGATCAGGTAGCTCCAGGCCAGTTTCGCCGCGTGGAGCAGGTTCCACGGCGTCGGCAGGGTCTGGGCGATGTCCTTGTTGCACGACGGGGTGAAGGCCAGATAGAGCCGGGTCAGCATGGTGGCGATCACCGTCCCGGCGGCCATGAAGTGGACCAGCCGGAATTTCCCCATGACGTAGCTCTGGTACGCCTCACCGGGGACGAAGATGTCGAACGGATCGGCGATGTAAAAACCGGTGACCGCCAGCGTCGCCACCGATCCGACGAGAATCCAGTGGAGGAAGCAGGCGAAGATGGAGCGGGTCTGGACGAGAAGGTAGGTGCGATGGGCGCCGACGCCGGGTCGGGAAGGCCGGGTGACCGGCGACGGGGCGAGCGAAGACACCTGTCCCATAGATACCTCGGAGCCGCCACGAGCGGGAAGATGTACTGCGGAACCGCCAGCCGTGAACGGCGAAAGATGTTTGCCCTCCCGCCAAACATACGCCCACTGTTCGGGAGGTGTCAAATACTTTTCCCCCGCAGGTAGGAAATCGGCTCTGCTACCATGGGGCAAACAACCGGATAAAGACGATGGAAGAGCCGAACCTGCCCCTGCTGACGGTCTACTACTCGCTGGCCATCGGCGGCGCGCTCATGGCGCTGGGGGCGCTCTTCCGCAAGCCGCTGGCCAAACTGGCCGCCCGGCTTGAGGCCGATCCGCAGAAGGGGTTCAAGGCGATCTTCCTCGTGTCGCTGGCCCTCTACGTCGTCATCGCCGTGGTCATGTCGATCTACGTCGCCTGGCGCATCCTTCACGGGGCCGGTCCTTTCGGCTTCCCCCTGCCCCAACCGGCGGTGACGGTGTCGCCGACCCCCACCGTCGCGCCGTGAGCGTCGACCTGCGCCGCCCCGCGTGGCTGATGAAAGGGGGGCTTCTCGACCCGGCCACCGCCCCCGTGCGGGAGACGATCCGCAAAGGGGGGCTCGCCACCGTCTGTTCGTCCGCCCGCTGCCCCAACAGGGGGGAATGTTTCGCCGCCGGGACGGCGACATTCATGATTTTGGGGGAACGATGCACGCGGGCGTGCGGGTTTTGCGCCGTGACCACCGGGGCGCCGGAAGGGGTGGAGAGCGACGAACCGCAACGGGTGGCGGCGGCGGCCAAAGAGCTGGGGCTGACCCACGTCGTCGTCACCTCCGTCACGAGAGACGACCTCCCCGACGGTGGAGCGGGCCATTTCGTCGCCACCATAAAGGCGTTGCGGGAGACGTTGCCGTCGTCGACGGTCGAAGTGTTGACCCCCGACTTCGGCGGGAAGTGGCCAGCGGTCGATGCGGTCGTCGACGCCCGCCCCGACGTCTACAACCACAACGTCGAGACCGTTCCCCGGTTGTATCGAACCGTCCGCCCCGGCGCGGTCTATGAGCGGTCGCTGGGGTTGCTGGCCCATGTCAAAGAGCGGGCGACCACGATGACCGTCAAGAGCGGGATCATGGTGGGGCTGGGGGAGACGGCGGAAGAGGTGGCGGCGACGCTGGCCGACCTGAAGGGGCATGGGGTCGACTGGGTCACCATAGGCCAGTACTTACGGCCGACCCGGGAGAACCTGCCGGTGGTGGAGTATGTCCGCCCCGAGCGGTTCGAAGAGTATCGCCAGCTCGGCGAGCGACTCGGCATCGCCACCGTCCAGTCGGCGCCGTATGTCCGGTCCAGCTACCATGCGGCGGCGCGGGCGTAGGACCGGTCTCTTCCCCACCCGTCGAACAAGAGCCGGGGACTTCGCCCCCCTCTGGTCTCGACAGGTCAATGAAAGGGGTACGCTACAGAACCCTCGCTAGGGGGCTTAACTGTCCCGACCAAGCCCCCAAGGAGGGTGGCTCTTTATCGACTGAGGCGTAGAACCCCCGTAAGGGGGCTTACTCCCCGTCGGTGACGGTCAGCGAGGGGGTGGAGGCCCGGTACCGCTCGATCTTCCGGTAGAGCTTCGGGCGGGAGACGCCCAGTATCTTCGCCGCTTTGCTTATGTTGCCGTTGACCGCGTCCAGCACATACAGGATGTGCTCCTTCTCGATCTCGGTCAGCGGCAGGAGGTGGCGGTTCTTGCCGCTCTTCGATTTCTTCTCGAACGAGAGCGGGAGATCCTTTACCTGTATGACGCTCTTGGGCGCCAGCGACACCGCCCGCTCCAGCACGTTGGTCAGCTCCCGGACGTTCCCCGGCCAGTGGTACTCCATCAGCGACTCCACCGCCTTTTTCGACAGGGTCTTGGAATGGGCCAGCGCGCTCGGGTTCTGCGCCAGCAGGCTTGCGGTGAGTTGGGGGATGTCTTCCTTGCGCTCCCGGAGCGGCGGCACCCGAAGCGACAGGGCGGAGATGCGGTAGTAGAGGTCTTCCCGGAAGCTTCCCTGTTTGGTCAGGGTGGAGAGGCTCTTGGTGGTGGCCATCACCAGGCGGGTGTCGACGGTGAGGTCGGCGAAGCCGCCGATCCGCCGGAACTCGCCGGTGTCGAGGAAGTGGAGAATCTTCACCTGCAGGGAAAAGGAGAGCTGGTCCACCTCGTCGAGGAAGACCGTTCCCCCTTCGGCGAACTCCAGAATCCCCGCCTTGCGGGAAGAGCCGGCGCCGACGAAAGCGTCGGCCTCGTAGCCGAACAGCTCCGCCTCCAGCAGCCCCTCGGAGAGGACGCCGCAGTTGACGGAGATAAAGGCGCCCTCTTTGCGCGGGGAGTGGCGGTGCAGCGCCATGGCGGTCACTTCTTTCCCCACGCCGATCTCCCCCACGATCAGGACCGGCTCCGGCGACGGGGCCAGCTTTTCCACCTGCTCCCGGAGCGCCTCCATCACCGGGCTCACCCCCACCAGCGTGGCCGCTCCGGCGCGGCGCTTCAGCTCTTCCTTCAGCCGGGTGTTCTGCTCGGCCAGCCGTTTCTTCTCGTAGGCTTTCCGGATGACGACTTCCAGCTCCCGCAGCTTGCACGGTTTTGCCAGATAGTCGTAGGCGCCCAGTTTCATCGCCTCGATGGCGGAATCGACGGTGGCCTTGCCGGTCAGGACGATGGCTTCGAAAGCGGGGTGAAGTTTCTTGATCCGCCGCAACAGCTCCATGCCGGACAGCCCCGGCATCATGATGTCGAGCACCCCCACGTCGAACCGCTGGCGCCGCGCCCCCTCCAGCGCCTCCTCGGCGCCGCCAAAGCCGGTGACGGTCATCTCCGCGCCGTCGAAATGGCGCAGGAGCAGCTCCCGGAACGCCTCGTCGTCATCGACGACCAGCAGGGAGAGGGGGACGAGTTTGGGGGTCGGTTCGTTCATGGTACCTCGCTTGCGGTGTCGGGAGCGGCGATGTCGGTCGGCATGGTCAGGACGAAGAGGGCGCCCCCGCCGGGCGCCTCTTCCACGGAGAGGGGGGACTGGAGCCGCTCGGCCAGTTGGCGGCAGATGGCGAGCCCGAGCCCGGTCCCCTCCCCCATCGGTTTGGTGGTAAAGAAGGGGGCGAAGATTTTCTCCCGCAATTCGGGGGGAACCCCCGGCCCGTTGTCCGCCACCGTCACCCGCACCGTCCCGTGGGCGATTCGGGCGGAGAGGGTCACCTTCCCCTCCGCGCCGACGGCGTCGACGGCGTTGTTCAGGAGGTTCAGCAGGATCTGCTCCAGCAGGTGGGGATCGGTGATCACCCGGGGAAGGTCGGGCGCCAGATCGGCGACCAGCGTCACCTCCCGTTCGCCCGCCTTGTGTCCGGCCAGCAGCAGGGCGTTGGAGAGGGAGCGGGTCAGGTCGACCAGTTCGATCCGCATTTCTTGGCGCCGGGCGAAGTCGAGAACCGACCGGGTGATCCGCTGGCACCGCTCGGCCTGGGAGACGATGATTCCGACGATCCGCGCGATCTCCTCCCGGTCGATGCGGGATTCGTCCGGAACCTGCTCCGCCAGCGATTCGGCGTAGCCGGCGATGACCGCCAGCGGGTTGTTCACCTCGTGGGCCATGCCGGAGGCGATCTCCCCGATGGTGACCATCCGGGCGGCGTGGGTCAGCTCGTCCTGCGCCATTTTCAGCTCTTCCGTCCGCCGCCGGACCAGTTCGTTGAGCCCGTCGGAGTAGCGGGCCAGTTGCTCCTCCAGCCGTCGCCGGTCGGTGACGTCGCGCAGGATCATGTGCAGCGTCTCCCCCACGTCGGTGGCGATGGTCGTGGCCGAGACCTCCACGAACCGGCGCTCCCGTCCCTCTTGGGGGGCCAGCGAGAGGCCGAGCCCCTCCACCGAGCCGTTCCCCCCCGCCAGCCGGGCCAGCAGCGTCTTCTCGTCGACCGGGGGGAAGAGGAGCGACAATCCCCCGGCGCGCAGCTCCTCGGCGCTGCGGCCGGTCAGCTCGCAGGCCCGCCGGTTGACCTCGACGATCTTCGAGCGCTGCCGGTCCACCACCACAATGCCGTCCCCGGCCCGTTCGTGGAAGGCCCGGTAGCGGCTCTCGGAATAGGCCAGCTCCCGGGTGCGGCGGGTGACGGTGGCCTCCAGCTCTTCGTTGAACCGGGAGATCCGCTCGAAGAGGCGGACGTTGGCCAGCGCCAGCCCGGTCTGCTGGACGATCAGCGTCAGCACCCGTTCGTGCTCCTGCGAGAAAGCGCCGATGTCGGGGTGGGAGAGGTTGAGAACCCCCATGACCACCCCGCCGCTCTTGAGGGGAAGGGCCAAAAGCGACTTGATCTGCCCGCTCATGGAGGAGCGGGACGACTTGGCGAACCGCTCGCTCTCGCCGGTGTTTTCGATGAGGAGCGACTCCCCCTCCTTGGCCACCCATCCGGCCGCCCCCTCCCCCACCGGGAAGCGGCGGACCGTCCGGTCCTCCGGCTCGTAGTAGCGGGGCTCCGGGTCTTCCTGTCCCCGGGCGGCGGTCAGGACCAGGTCGATCCCCATCTCGTCCACCAGCCAGAGGGAGCAGTTCTCGGCGGCGGTTTCGTCGATGATGATGTTGACCACCTCGGTGACGAGCCGTTTGCGGTCGGGGTTGCCCAGCGCCGCCTCCCCCACCCGCTTGATGATGGAGAACTCCTTGACCTTCTCGCTGACCAGCTTGTTGCTGTCGGCCAGGGCCCGGGCGTAGGCGTCCCGCTCCCGTTTGAGCGACTCGACCGTCTCCGGGGCCTGGCTCACAGGGCGAACTCCTCGATGCTCTCCCGTTCGGCGTCCAGCGCCAGGGCCAGGTCGGAGAGCTGGTCGTCGTTGAGTCCGAGGGCGTTGCGGGCCGCAGGGTCGAGGGGGGCGACGGCATGGTCCCCGGCGGCGCCCAGACGGATCTGCCGGCAGAGGACGTCGGCGGCGTGGACCACCGCGACCACCCCCATGCTCGACGAGGGGGCGGCGGAGAGCTGGTGGTGGTAGCGGATGGCGTCGATGACCTCCGGGGGGAATTGCCATTTGCGGGCCAGATGGTACCCGGCCTCGGCGTGGGGCATCCCCATCAGCTCCTGCTCCAGCTCCCCCACCCAGACGTTGCGCCGCAGGGCCTCTTCGACCACCTTTGCGTACTCTTCGTTGAAATAGTTGTCGAAGATCACCTTGCCGATGTCGTGCAGCGGCGCCGACTTGAAAAGGAGGTCGACGGTTTCGTTGTCGAGGCGTGCGGCGTACTCCGGGCGTTCACGCAATTTCAGCGCCAGCGCCCGGACATATCGCTGCGTCCGCAACAGGTGGGCGCCGGTCTCGTTGTCGCGGGTTTCGGCCAGCGACGCCAGCGCGTGGATGGTCACGTCGCGGGTCCGCTGCAACTCCTCGGTCCGGGCCTTGAGGCTTTCGATCATCCGGTTGGTGTAGATCCCCATGAGGCCGAACTCGTTGTTGCGGACCACCGTCACCCGGGTGTCGAGGTCTCCGCTGGTGGCCGTGGCCAGAACCCGGTTCTCGGCCTTGAAGAACAGGTTGAGGTTTTTCGAGAGGGAGAGGGAGAGGTTGATCAGGTGGGCCAGCGCCACCAGCGCGACGAACAGGATCTCCCCTGCCACCGCCCAGCGGGCCGCCGCCATCTCCTCCGGGGGGATATGTCCCAGCCACTCCATGTCCTTGATGACCACCAGCGTCACCACCGTGGCCACCACGCCGACCACCACCACCGCCCCGACGCTGAACCGGGCGGTCAGCGGCATATAGCGGCGGACCGGGAGCATCGAACGCCCCTCGGCCACCAGCTCGTCGTAGAGAAGCCGCTCCTCGGCGAGTTGCAGGTCGAGCGTGGCGAAAAAGCCGAGCCCGACACAGGCCACCACGATCTTCAGGCCGCTGCCGAGGGGGAAGTCGTACACCGCCATATTGAAGAACGTGATGACCGCCGCGATGACCAGGAAGATGACCCCCTCCGCCCGGAGCGCCCCGGCCAGCCGCTCCTCCGGGCCGAGGGAGAGAACCGTGCGCCGCCAGTACGCGGGGCGCAGCAGGAGGGCCAAACCGAAGACCAGCCCCATCTCGGCGATCCAGGCTTCCAGCTCCAGCGAGTCGATGAAGGGACAGACCTCCCCCCCATAGATCGCCAACGTGGCGGCGGCGAAGAGATAGTGAAGAAACGGTCGCATTGGCTCGTCCCCAAAGAGATGTTTCAGATTCTAGCAGACCGGGGACGCAGGCGTTGCCATCGGCGCCGGATCGGGGCATACTGTGCGCTTTTGCATGCGAGCCAAAGAGGCGTAGTATTAGCGGATGGAACCGGAGTCGTACGAAATCCTCCCCCGCATCCAGGGGCCCGAAGGGGTCAAGGGACTGGCGGCCGAGGAGCTGCCCGCGCTGGCCGAGGAGCTGCGCCGCCGCATCATCGAAGTGGTGTCGCGCAACGGGGGGCATCTGGCCAGCTCGCTGGGGGTGGTCGACCTGACCATCGCGCTCCACCGGGTCTTTTCCACGCCGACCGACCGGATCGTTTGGGACGTTGGCCATCAGTGCTACGCCCACAAGCTCCTGACCGGACGGCACGCCGCCTTCGACACCCTCCGGACCGAAGGGGGA
>JADGCD010000119.1 GCA_015229165.1 Nitrospinota bacterium
ATCACGCCCCCCTCAACATTCTGGGGGAGCATATGAAGGCCCTCGCTCCCCACCGGGAGAAAACGGTGGTGGTCTACTGCCGCACCCAGCAGCGCTCCGGCTTCGCCGCCGGACAGTTGGCCCAGTCCGGCTTCACCGACGTCAAGGTGATCAACGGCGGCATCCTCCAGTGGGCCCAGAACGGCTACCCGCTGGAAAAATGAGGCTTGCGCCTCCTCCTCTTCGAACGGCTTCAAACGCCTGCGGGGCGCTCTTGCGTTAAAAAGAGGGACGTGCGATCACCGATCCCGGTATAATGGGCGGTCGACGCGTCATGTACCGGGAGATTCCCTTGTTCCGTTCGACCCCTCTGCTTTCGCTCTTCTTCGTCCTTGTCCTCGCCGGGTGCGACTACCAGTTGGTGGGAAGGGGGGGGACGTTGCCTCCCGGGATCGGGTCGATCCACCTGCCGACCCTGGTCAACCGGACCGCCGAACCGAATATGGACGTTCGGTTGACGCAGGCGCTCACCCAGCAATTCCTGCTGGACGGGCGGCTGAAGGTGGCGGGACCACAAGCCGACGCCGTCCTGTCGGGGACCATCGTTTCGTATCTTCTCCGTCCGCTGGCCTACGACGGGGCGAACAACGTCACCGAATATCAGGTGTCGCTGGCGGTCGATCTGCTCTTCACCGCCACTGCCGACGGGAAGGTTCTGGTGAAACAGCGGGTCGCCGACACGAGCCAGTACGAGGTCACCGAGTCGGTGGCCGGGTCGGAGGAGGCGCGGGACGGGGCGGTGGCCGTGGCGGCGCAGAAAATGGCCGAGCGGATCGTCTCGACGATCATCGAAGGATTTTGACCCCCGCGTGCGCGGGGGGCGTGTCGGCATGTTCCACATCGGGGGCAATCCCCGCAACCGAACGGTAACGGAGTAGCGCCATCAGGAGCGTCGAAGGGGAGACCGGGGGGCTCAAACCGTCCCAGTTGCGCAGTCTCGAGCGATTGTACGGCAGGAAGACTCCGGCCGACATGGTGGTCACCGCCGATCTGGGGGCGACCCTTTGTCGTATCTCGTTCGAACTGGGGCGGCAGGTGGCGATTCTTTTGGACCGGCGGGGGCGGGTGGAATATGTCATCGTCGGCGACAGCGACCAGATCGTCATCCCCGAGCTGGCCCGCGCCCGTGGCGGCGCCGGGCGCCTCAAGGGGCTCCGGCTGATTCATACTCACCTGCGGGACGAACCGCTCTCCAAGGACGATCTGAACGACCTTGCCATGCTCCGGCTCGATCTGGTCATGGCCATCGGCGTGGGGAAGGACGGAAGTCCGGCGAATGGCCATGTGGCCCATCTGAATCCCGACCGGGGGGGCCAGACCCCCTGGATGCTTCTCGACCCGGTCCCCTTCACCCGGTTCACGTTCGACGTCCGCCGCTTCGTGGAGGAACTCGAAGCCCAGATGGGGCGGGTCGACGCGCGCAGAGCCCAGAGCGGCGATCTGGGAGCGTTGCTGGTCCACGTCTCGCCGGTTCCCCCGGCGGTGGCCGAACGACGGCTGGAGGAGCTGGCGGAGCTGGCCCGGACGGAGCGGATCGTGGCGCTCGACCGGGTGTCGATCCGTGCGGCGGCCAATCCGAAGACCCTGGCCGGTTCGGGGCGGATCAAGGATCTGATCCTGCGGGCCATGACGGTGAACGCCGACATGATCCTGTTCGACCAGGAGCTGACGGGGGCCCAGGCCAAGGCTATCGAGTCAATGGCCGACATGCCGCTGCTTGACCGGACACAACTGATCCTGCGCATCTTCGGCCGCCGCGCCCACAGCAACGATGGCAAACTGCGGGTGGAGCTGGCGCAGTTGAAGTATCTCCTCCCCCGGGTCGGGGCCAAGGACGACGCCCTCTCCCGCATTCGCGGCGGCATCGGCATGCGGGGGCCGGGCGAGACCGCCATGGAGCTTTCGCGGCGGCGCCTCACCGAGAAGATTCTGGTCATCGAGCGCAAGCTCGCCCGCCTCACCGCCGGCCGCGACCAGCGGCGGGCCGTGCGCAAGAGGAGCGGCGTCCCGCAGGTGGCGATCGTCGGCTACACCAACGCCGGGAAATCGACCCTGCTTAACGCCCTTACCAAATCGACGGCGCTGGTGGAGGACAAGCTTTTCGCCACCCTCGATCCGACCACCCGGCGCATCCGGTTTCCCCGGGAGCGGGAGCTGATCTTCTCCGACACCGTCGGCTTCATCCGGGAGCTGCCGGAGCATCTGCTGGACGCCTTCCGATCCACGCTGGAGGAGTTGGCCGACGCCGACCTGTTGCTCCATGTGGTCGACCTCTCCAGCCCCGACTACGAGGAAGAGCTGGCCACCGTGGTGGAGATTCTGGCCCAGTTGGGGCTCGACAAAACCCCCCGGCGGCTGGTGTTCAACAAGATCGACAAGGTCGATGCGGTGGTGGCCCTCAACGAGGCCACCCGTTGGGAGGCGGCCACCGTCAGCGCGTCGGAGCGGATGGGATTGTCGACCCTGACCGACATCATTCTGGACGACCTCGCCCGCGCTGGAAAGGGGACGGGGGAGGCCGTCGGGGAGACGGAAGCCGATGACAAAGGGGAGTAAAATCGCCCGGCTTTCCATTGCCCTGACGCTGGCGACGGGGCTGTCGGCCTGCGCCACGGGGGGACCGTTGCGCTGGCCGTGGGAGCCGCCGCTTGCCAAAGTAGTGGAGGCGTCGCTCTCGACGCCCGACGAGCGGGAAGAGAAAACCGTGGTCACCCTCATGACCGACCGCCCGGTGGAGGCGATGGCCTATCGCCTTCGCAAACCGGACCGGGTGGCGGTGGAGATCGGCGGCGCCGCTCTCGACGAGGCGATGGCCAAGAGCCTCGCCAGCAGCGGTCTGGTCCGGCGGGTCACGGTCATCCCCTTCGAGCAGGCCGAGGCGGTGCGGGTGGAGATGGAGACCATCACCTATACCGATTTCGACCTGGCCGCCGAGGGAACCCGGGTGGTCCTGACCCTCACCCCCCGCATCGACCGGGAGAAAGAAGAGCTCCGCCGCCAGCTTGAAGCGGCGAAAGTGACCATCGCCCGGATGAAAGACGAGAACACCCCGCCCGCCGCTCCGGTGGAGGAAATGAGCGCGTCGATCCCGACCCCGGTCCCCTCCCGGACGCCCGAACCCCCGGTCCTGGCGCCGCCGATCGAGAAGGTTCTGATCGACCGGGTCGAAGCGTGGCGACGGGCTTGGGAGGGGCGCGAGAGCGAAGCCTATGCCGAGCTGTACGCCGCCGGGTTCGCCTCCGACGGGTACGATCGCAATGGATGGCTGGAACGGAAAAAGAGGATATTTTCCCGCGCCGGGGAGCTGTCGGTTGCTATCATTGATCCGAAAGTCCTGGTCGAAGGGGAGATGGCCCGGGTCGTGTTCGTACAGGAATACCGCTCCGGTCGATCCTTTGACCGGGGATGGAAAGAACTGACCTTCGTCCGGGACGAAGGCGCCTGGCGGATCGTGGCGGAGAGCTGGAGACGTTTGCGATGAGCGGATCGGCAGGGTGGGGCGACAGCCTCCGGCGGGCGCTTTACGCCGGAAAGATCCGCCTCCAGGTCGCCCGCAGCAACAGCGAGGTGGAGCGGGCGTTCGGGGCGGCGGTCGGACCGGGTCCCGCCCAGTACGGCATGGCCGTCGGCGCCATGGGGGCCGTCACCCTGCTTGCCATGATGTTCCTGATGAGCGGCTCCGGCGGGACCGAGGTCCGTGAAGCGCAGGCGACCATCGTTCGCCCGTCCACCCCGGCGAACCGTGTCGTCGCCGCGCCGATGATACCTCCCGCATCGACCGTGCAGGAGCCGGATGACCTTCTGATCCGAACGCCCGCCTCACCCGACGGCAAGGGGCTTTTCGCCGCCGTCGACCTTAACCGCTTGCCCCGCCCCGCGTATGTCGTTCCGCAGCCCGATCCGAGCGCCCTCCACACCCTGGTGGTGGACAAGAGCCGCAAGGAGCTGTTGGTGCTGGAAGAGACCCGTGAGAATTTCCGGGTGGTGGAACGGTTCCCCATCTCCATCGGCCCCAAGCCGGGGGACAAGTTCACCGAGGGGGATCTGGCCACCCCTGAAGGGCTCTATCAGGTGTTGTCGACCAAGGAAGGGCCCGACCTTCCCGGCAAGTATGGCCCCCGGGCTTATGTTCTCAACTATCCGAACCGGATCGACCGGGCCGCCGGAAAGAGCGGCTACGGTATCTGGATACACGGCTCAGGCCTCGGACTGGCGACCGAAGACACCGAGGGGTGCGTCGAGGTCAATGACGAAAACATCATGAAGCTGGGGAGCTATATCGCCACCGGGACGCCGGTCTACATCTTCCCCGACGGTTTCGAGACACCGGTGGAGAACGGCGTCATCCAGAAAAGTCTCGTCCGCCCTGAAACGGTGTACGGGCTCAAGGAATACCGGAACGCCACCTTGGCCCGCCTCGAAGCCCGCTGACCCTTTCGGATCGCAGGATACGGGGAGCCGCCCCGCTACGGCGTCATCAGCTCCTTTAACTCTTTCTCGAACCGCTCCCGGTCAAACCGGTTCCCGTCCATGAACCTGCCCCGGTACTCAAGGGTGGGGATCACCCGTCTCCCCCGCGCCGCGACGATCAGGTCGGTGGCGTCGGGGTTGGCGTCGATATCGATCTCGTTGTAGGGGATCCCTAGCGCTTCGAGCGTCCGCTTGGCCGCAACGCAGTCGGGACACCAGGAGGTCGTATAGAAGTTGATCAGGCTCACAGTCGCATCTCTTTTTGATGGAGACCCCATTTTCTCGCGGCCCATCCCTTCTGTCATCCCGAATCGAATGGGAGAGGGGAGCATCTATGGGGTGGAGGTTATGAAAATGAGAACCAAATCCAATAAGCGCAAGGACGCCTCGACAGAAAAAAGGGGAGACTCTTCTGTCGTAGTCAGAAAGCTGGAGCGGGAACGTCCCCAATGCCGTCACTGCGGAGGCCTTATGCGACGGGACGAGATCGGGCTGGTTTGCGTAATGTGCGGGAGGGGAGAGACTCACTCCTGCGATCATTGCCTGATGCGGGACGCAACCAACGTGGCGGCGTAAAAGTTGATGTGCAACATTGGCTGTTTGGCGCAGTATTATGTATTCGTTATTGTTAAAGTGAGCGTGACTGATTCCTGATCCCGGTCAACGCGGCCAGGGTGTCGTTGACCGGGGTCGGGATCCCCAGTTCCTTTCCGAGGGACGAAACCCGCCCATTGAAGAGGTCGACTTCCATCAGCCGTCCGGCCCGCATGTCCTGAAGCATGGAGGGGTAGACCTCCCCTCCGGTGGAAGTGGTTTCGATATTTTTCTCCACCATCTCTTCGGTCAGCATGATCCCCATGGCCTGCGCCACCGCCACCAACTCCCGCATGGCCACGCGTGAGAGCTCCCGGGTGGGGCCGTAACCGGTGGTCTGGCTGGTAGGGGCGTCGGCAAGGGCGCATACGGCGTTGAACCCGACGTTCCAGAGGAGTTTTGTCCAAAGGTCGAAGCGAATATCGGATGAAAGTTTACATTTCACCCCGGCCGCGTCGAAGGCTTCCTTCAGAATTCGGGCGGCGTCGGCGGAAGCAGGGGTCCAGGGACCGACGGCGGCTCGCCCGTAGGAGTTATGGGTCACCAGCCCCGGCCCGTCGTTGGTGGCGCCGATGAAGGCGATGCCGCCGATGACAGCGTCGGCCCCGTAGCGGGCGGCGATGATCTCTTCGCTGTCGATGCCGTTCATGAGCGAGACGATCTTTGTCTTCGGCCCCATCGAGGAGCTGAAGAGGGGGAGGGCGTCGTCCAGATGGGGGGCTTTCACCGCCACGATGACCAGATCGGCCACGCCAAATCCTTCCGACGTGGCGCCGACGGGTGGCATGATGGTGAAATCACCATCAAAACTCATTACAGTCAGTCCGTTACGATGGAAATGCTCAAGGCTTTTCTCGCGGACGATAAAGAACGTTTCATGTCCGGCAAGGGCCAGTTTCCCCCCGTAATATCCCCCGACCGCTCCGGCCCCGCAGACGACGATGCGCATGGCGGGAGTATAGCATGGCCGTTGGGACGTACCGGACCCGTTTTAAGCTGTCATTGAGGAGTCGGCGTAGACGACGGCGGAAGGAGTGAGATTGGGCGCCCCTGCCCACCGCAAGGTGTGATACCGTACCGGACATGGTCATCGGTGTCGCCCGTCTCTCGTTCCACCTCCCCGGCAACAGTTCCCTGAAAGGGAAGCGCAAGGTGGTCAAGAGCGTTATCGACCGGGTGAAGAGCCGGTTCAACGTCACCGTGGCGGAGGTGGACCACATGGATCTCCATCAGCGGGCCACCATTGGGGTGGCGGTGGTCTCCAACGAAGCCCCCCACGCCGACAGCCAGATCCAGACCGTCATCCGTTTCGTCGGCGAGTCGGTCGAACTGCTGGACGTCAACATCGAATTGATAACCCTCTGACAGGGGTGAGAAACTAGCTGCGTTGCCGTTGTAGGATCGCAACCGGGCCCAAACGCCCCCACGCGGGCTTACGCGCATGACCTGTTTCCACCCCCTGTGAGAATCTGGAGCAAAATCATGAAGCGTTTTCAACGCTCCGACCGGGTTTCCGAAGAGCTGCTGCGGGAGATCTCCCAGATCGTCCTGCGGGAGATGAAAGACCCCCGCCTCTCCACCGCTGGACTGGTCTCCTTCACCCGGGTCGATCTGACCAAGGATCTGCGCAACGCCACCGTCTACGTGTCGATCTTCGGCAAG
>JADGCD010000011.1:0-660 GCA_015229165.1 Nitrospinota bacterium
AACCTCCGCTACGCCGGGACACTCTACAGCGACGCAACCGGCTCGCAGGTCCTGGGCGGCGTGAAGGTTACCGTCACCGAAACCGACAAGACCACCTACACCATGACATCCGACCAGACGGGGAACTTCTACACTAGCTTGGGGAACCCGGCCAACGGATACTCGGTCTCGGTTGAAGGGAACACGGTGCAGATGGTCCAGACGGCCACCACTGGCGCCTGCTCCACCGGCGGGTGCCACGACGGGTCTGCGGTTCCGAGAGTCTACAAGAACTGACCCCTACGCGCGCGCGCGATGGTCTCGCAGACGCAAGCGTCCGCTCGACGCCTTACCGTTATTGAAGATAGTGGGCGTCTTCGCCGCCTTGTTCTCCACAGGAACGAGCGCTAAAGTTTCGGGACCGGCCTATGGCCGGTCCCTTTTTTTATTGCGCAACCCGCATCTTCCCGAGAAAAGTTTCGGCGTCGACGAAGCCGACCAGACGCAGTTCGCTACGCTCCTTCCCGTCGCTCCCGAAGAAGAGAACCGTCGGCACCCCCGACACGGCAAACCGTTTCTTGAGCGCCTCCCCTTCCGGGTCGTCGGCTTTGGTCACGTCAACGGCGATCATGACAAACCGTTCGGACTCGGCGATAACGGCCTCGTCGCTAAAGGTGAAAT
>JADGCD010000011.1:679-20158 GCA_015229165.1 Nitrospinota bacterium
CTTGCACGGCAGGCACCAGGTGGCGGAGAAGTCGATGATGACCGTTTTCCCCGACGCCAACGCCGCGTCCACTGTCGATGTCGTCCCGGCGACCCATGCGGGGGCGGCGACTTTGTCCGGCGCGGGAGTGGCGACGTAGGCGGCGGCAAGGGCGATGAAGACAAGGGCGACGATCCCTTTTACGACTATGAAGCCGGTTCCCTTGGCTTTGACCGACGAGAGGAGTCCGAGGAAAAGTCCCGACCCGGCCAGTAGCCCCGCCGCCAGCCACAAGAACGCCCCCTCCGGTATTAGCGGCTCGGCGAAGAAGAGCCCCATGAACAACAGGACGCAGCCGAACACCTGTTTGACCCAGATCATCCATCCCCCCGACCGGGGGAGGGCCGACATTCCGCCGGAGAAGAGGGCCAGTATCACCAGTGGTGCTCCCAGTCCCAGCGCCAAAACGAAGAACAGAGTAAAGCCGAGAACCGGGTCTTGCCGCTCACCGACAAAGGTGAGCAGACCCAGCACGAAGGGACCGATGCAGGGAGCAGCGACGATACCGACGGTGAGCCCCATGACGAACGAGCCCAGGGCGCCCTCGCGGTTCTTCCCCCCCATGTCGCTCAGGAAGCGGGGCATCCGCATGTCCCACAGCCCGAACATGGAAAGAGCCAGCCCCACCATCACCGCGACGATGAAAAGAATCACCGCCGTATGCTGAAGGATGGCGCCGAACAGGCTCCCGGTCAGGGCGGCGAAGAGCCCCAGGGTCGAGTACATCACCGCCATGCCGAGCAGGTAGAGAAGCGCCCGGAGGATGAGCCCCCCCTTCCCCTGCTCCCCTTTGCCGCCGAAGTAGGAGACGGTGATCGGGATCAGCGGATAGATGCAGGGGGTCAGGTTCAGCGCCAGCCCGGAGACGAAGACCAACAGGACGCTCAGCAACAGGCCGTTGGCTTCGAAGGTGTCGGTGAATCGACTCCCTTCACTCCCTTCGTGCGCAACGTTGAAGAGTCCGGCGGCGTCGGCGAAGGCAGCCCCGCTGGCGGCGACCGTCGGGACGTCGTCGGGGACGACCGTTATCGGGATGGTCAAGGGGATGGTGGAGGGGGGAAGACAGCTCTTGTCGTCGCACGCCTGCACGGTCAGCCGGGCGGACAGTTCATACGAGCCGGGTTCCACCGACGGGTCGACGGCGACCGTGGCGCCGAGAGCGACTTCCCCTTCATAAACCGACAGGGGCCTGTCGGAGAAGGAAAAACTGACCATGCTCCCTTCAGGATAGGCGATCCGTCCCACGGAAATTCCGGCGGGGGCTTCGAGGGTCAACTCGGTGGGGATTAGCGAGTCGAGGCTGGGGGTGTGCGACTGGCCGTGGTAATGGGGGGCGAAAGCGAGTTTCACCAACAGCCGGGTCGACGCCCCGGCGTGGAGGGGGGCGTGCTCCACCAGCGGGGTGACGGTCACGACGCTGGAGCTGGGAACCATCTGGCCCCACGATGGGGTCGCCCCATAAAAAGCGGCGGCAAGCAGAATAACCAGCGTTCGGATCATGTCGGTCCCATTGGTAAAGTGTTCATTATAGCCTTCCCGCCTACGTTGACAAAGGGGCGGCGCCGGTATGTAATGAGGGGCCGTATCATGTCATCATCCGCCACGACCACGCAGGAGGGGCCATGCCCGCGGAACTGAAAAAATCGATCCGTGAGATTCCCGACTTCCCGAAGAAGGGGATCCTCTTTTACGACATCACGACGTTGTTCGCCGACGCCCGGGCGTTCCGCCGGTCGATGGACATGTTCGTCCACCGCTACATCGACCGGAAGCCGGACGTCTTCGTCGGTGTGGAGGCCCGGGGATTCCTGATCGCCAGCGCGCTTGCGTATGCGCTCGGCTCGGGGGTGGTGGTGGTGCGCAAGCCGGGAAAACTCCCCTACAAGACGAACCGTCTTTCGTACGACCTGGAGTATGGCTCCAACGAGATCGAGATCCATCAGGACGCGGTGAAGCCGGGGCAGAGTGTGGTGCTGGTGGACGACCTGCTGGCCACCGGCGGCACCATGAACGCGGCGGCCACTCTGGTGGAGGATCTCGGGGGGGAGATTCAGGAGCTGGCGTTTCTGGTGGAGCTTTCATTCCTGAACGGACGGTCGAAGCTTTCGCGCCACGAAATCCATTCGCTGGTCAAATACGACTGAGCGCCCCACGCGGGCGCCGCGCGATTCGCCTTCCCGCTGTTCAGGCATGTCTGGCGTCTTCGCCGCCTTGGGCCCTTCAGGGATGAGCTCCCGGTCGAAGAGTGTGTGAGTGTTGATCGCCCTCGCGGGCGCAGCGCGATTCGCCTTCCCGCTGTCGACTGCTTACAACGCCCCGGTCCCTCATGGGGCCGGGCGTTTCATTCTTTCCCCACCAGCGCCCCGGCGGGGACGAAGACGATCCCCTCGGCCATCAGCTCCGGCATGACCCTTTCCAGCGCCTCCACCGTCTCCTCGTAGGGGTGGCCGATGCCGATGGCGGAGCCGTTGCGGCGGGCCTTGTCGGCCAGGGTCCGCAGGTTTGCGGCGATCTTCTCCACCTCCTGATCGTTGTCGAGGAAAACGTCGCGGCTGGCGGAGGGTAGGCCGATGGCCTGCGCCATACGGGCGCCTTCGCTCCGGGAGCTGGTCCGGCTGTCGATAAAGAAAAGTCCGGCGTTGCGCACCTCCCTGACGACGGTGGCCATCTTGTCGGCGTTCTCGGTAAAGAGCGACCCCATGTGATTGTTCACCCCCTGGACATACGGAACTTCGTGCAAAGCCCGGGCGAACGCGTCAACCAGTCGGGCGTCGTCCATGTCGACGGTAAGCGCCCCTTCGCCCGGATTTGCGTTTTTCGAAGTCGGTTGCATGGGGAGATGGAGCATGACCGGACGTCCCTTGGCATGGGCAAGCGTGGCCACCCCCTGGCTGTGGGGGAGATACGGCAGGACGGCGAAGGTGATCGGGGCGGCGATGGCGGCAAGACGCCGGGCGGCCTCCATGTCGGCGCCCATGTCGTCGATGATGACCGCCACCATCGGGCCGTGGGCCTCGGCGGGAACGGGTTGGAACACCGGTTTGCGCGTGACGGGAGCGGGCATGACGGGAACCGGCTCGACCCGCGTCGCCTGTGTCGATTCCACCGGGCGGGGGGGAAGCTTTTCTTCGAAGTGGAGCATCGGCCCCGGGGCGGCGACCGGAGCGGGGGCGATGGCGGTCAGTCGCTTCTGCGCCGGTTCGTCCCCCCCCGCGAGGACGAGGTAAAGGATACCGAGGAGGAGCCCGCCGATGGCGACGCCGAGAACCAGCTCGACCGTATAGCGGCGGAAGGGATTCCCCCCCCTTTTCTTGCGGAATGCCGGTTTCTTCCCGCCTCCCCCCGAGGGGCCCCCTTTGGCCCCTTTTTTCGGAGCGGGCTTGCCTCCCGTCGTCGGGCGTTTCTTCTGCGGCGCCATGAAGGGGGAGGGTTATCCGGCTTTCCGCTCGGTCTTGCGGCTCTCCACATCCCGGATGATGTCCCAGCTCTTCAGAATCCCCATGGCCCGCTGGAGCTGGACGTCGTGTTCGGGATCGGCCACCGGTTTGGCAAGACCGTTTTTCCCGTTTCCGTTGGGTTTGGAGGCGTCGCCCGGCTTGGCGCCCTCCATGGACTTCTCGCCTGCGGCGGGAAGGTGATTGTGCAGGTCTTTCTCCCGAACGGCCTGCCCCTTTTTGGCGTCGGTCTTGTCTTCCAGCCATTCCTCATCGACCTTGATGTCGGGAAGAATGCCGACCCCCTGAATTTGCCGCCCGGAGGGGGTGTAGTAGCGGGCGGTGGTCAACCGTAGCCCGGCGTCGCCCCGGAGCGGGATGATGGTCTGGACCGACCCTTTGCCGAAGCTGGTGGTTCCAACGACGATGGCCCGCTTCAGATCCTGCAAGGCGCCGGCGACGATTTCTGACGCCGAAGCCGACCCCTGATTGACCAGGACCACCAGCGGGTAGTCCGCGTCGCCGGAGGGGTTCTTGGCGGTGAAACGCATGTTCTGGTTCGGCATTCGCCCCTTGGTGTAGACCACCAACTCCCCTTTTTTCAGGAAATATTCGGAGACTTCCACCGCCTGGTTCAGCAGGCCGCCGGGGTTGTTGCGAAGGTCGAGAACCAGCCCTTTCATCCCCTGCTTTTTCAGAGTTTCGATGGCGGCCCGCATCTCCTGACCGGTATCCTTGGAGAAGCTGCGAATCCGGACGTAGCCGTAGGTGTCGGGAAGCATCAGGCTCTTGACGCTGGCGACATGGATGATGTCGCGGACGATGGTATAGTCGCGGGGCTCTTCGAACCCTTCGCGGGCGATGGTCAGGGTCACGGGGGTGCCCCGTTTGCCCCGCATCTTGCGGACGGCGTCCATGAGGCTCATATCATGGGTGGGAGCGCCGTCGACCTTTATGATCTTGTCCCCCGGTTTGAGTCCGGACTTCCAGGCAGGGGTCTCTTCCATGGGGGTGACCACGGTCAGCCAGCCGTCCTGCATGGTGATCTCGATCCCCAGACCGCCGAACTCCCCCTCGGTCTCCACCTGCATCTCCTTGAACATCTCGGGAGTCATGTACGAGGAATGGGGGTCGAGCGAGCGGAGCATCCCGTCGATGGCGCCTTCGATCAGCTTGTCGGGCGCCACCTCTTCGACGTAGTCGCTCTCGATGAGGGTCAGCACGTCGGCGAAGGTCTCCAGATGGTCGTAGGAGCGGACCACGGCGAAGACCTTGTTCGCGTTGAAGGAGCCGACCGCGACTCCCAGCGCCAGCGCCGCCAGGAATGTCAGCAGGAACGCCCCCCGCGATTGCCTGCGGGGCTCTTCCGACGGCGCGTCGGCGGCGAAGCGGGGATCAGCGCTCATGCGAAGGACTCCTTGAAGATCGACAGTGTCGGGGCGTTCATCCGTTTTTCAGGGCGAGAGCCTTTTTGGCCGCTTCGATGACGGCGGCGGCGTTGAGGCCGAAGTAATCCAGCAGCGCCTCGGGGGGGCCCGATTTGCCGAATTCCGATTTCATGCCGACCTTGATGACCGGGACCGGGATGTTCTCGCCGATCACCTCCGCCACCGCCGAGCCAAGCCCGCCGATGATGGAATGCTCCTCCGCCGTGACGATGGCGCCGCAGGTGGTGGCCAGGGTGATCAGCAACTCCTCGTCGATCGGCTTGATGGTGGCCATGTTGACCACGGTGGCCATGATCCCCTCGTCGGCCAGCCGGTCGGCCGCCTCGATGATGGTGGAGGTCATGAGCCCACAGCCGACAAGGGCCACGTCGGGACCGTTGCGCAGGACCTCGCCCTTGCCGAGGCGAAAGGGGGTCGCTTCCCGATGGACCACCGGGAACTTGTCCCGCGCCAGCCGGATGTAGAGGGGGCCCACATGGTCGGCGGCGAACCGGACGGCGGAGGCGGTTTCGGCGGCGTCGGCGGGGACGATGACGCCCATGTGGGGGAGCGCCCGCATCAGGGCGATGTCTTCCATGGCCTGATGGCTCGGTCCGTCTTCACCCACGGTGATGCCGCCGTGGGAGGCGACCACTTTCACGTTGACGTTCCCGAGGCAGACCGACTGGCGGATCTGCTCCCACGCCCGCCCGGTGGCGAAGACCGCAAAGGTAGAGGCGAAGGGGATCTTGCCGGAGACCGCCATTCCGGCGGCGACGCCGATCATGTTCGCCTCGGCCACCCCCATGTTGAAGAACCGGTCGGGGTATTTCTTGGCGAAGGTCGCCGTCCGGGTCGAGCCGGAAAGGTCGGCGTCCAAGACCACCACGGCGGGATGGGAGGCGCCCAGTTCGGCCAGCGTCGCCCCGTAGGCGTCGCGCAACGATTTCTTTTCCACCACAGGCTTGTCGCTCGTTTGGATCGTCATGGTTCAGGCTAAGGTCAGTTCGGCGATGGCCGCCGCCAGTTGTTCGTCGCTGGGCGCCGTTCCGTGCCACGAGGCTTTTCCTTCCATGAAGGAGACCCCTTTCCCCTTCACGGTCATGGCGACGATCACGGACGGCTTTCCCTTCTGCGCCACCCCCCAGTCGATGGCGTCGAGGATTTCGGCCATGTCGTGCCCATTGACGGTCCGGGTGGCCCAGCCGAAGGCGGCGAACTTCTCGTCCACCGGGTCGACCCCCATGACCTCCGCCACGGCGCCGTCGATCTGCAGGCCGTTGTGATCGACGAAGGCGACCAGGTTGTCGAGTTTGTAGTGGGCCGCCGCCATGGCCGCTTCCCACACCTGCCCTTCCTGCAGTTCACCGTCGCCGGTCATGGCGAAGACGCTTTTCTTCCACCCGTCGAGCCGTCCGGCCAGCGCCATGCCAACCGCCAGCGAAAGCCCCTGTCCCAGCGAGCCGGTGGAGATTTCAACCCCCGGCGTGGAGGGGGCGAAGGGATGACCCGAGAGCATGGCATTGAGCTTGCGCAGGGAAAGAAGATGGGAGCGGTCGAAGTAGCCTGCCCGGGCGAGCGCGGCGTAGAGGGCCGGGGCGGCGTGTCCCTTGGACAGCACGAACCGGTCCCGATCCTTCCCGCGGGGGTAGAGCGGCGAATGGTCCATGCGGGAGAAGTAAAGCGCCGTCAGGATGTCGATGGCCGAAAGGGAGCCCCCCGAATGCCCGGAGCCGGAAGCGTTGAGCATGGTCAGAATATCGATCCGCAAATCGCGGGCGATAGCCGAAAGGGCGGCGACGTCGTCGGTACGTTCGAGAGCTTTCATGCGGGCGATGGTTCGGGTAACGGTTGCTCACTACAGGTCGCCCCGCCCCGGCCGGACGGTGATCGACCCTCCACGGGGCGGGCGGGAGCGCCGACCGGCGTGAATGTTGATAACGAATGAACAGGGTAGCATCTCCCCTCTTTCAAGAGAAGAAGAATTTTGGCCGATGGGGGCCATAATAGCCGCGTAAAAAGCGGCGAATGTCGGTTTGCGCTTGACAGGGACGGGCTGGCTCCGTAGCATGCCCCGAGGTGGTTCTCCTTGGGGGTATATGCGTACGTGATCGCGTTCACGTGCGTCTTCTCTCTATTTCAGCGAGCGCGCATGTCCGATACGCAATCCGCTCCGGCGGCATTCGACAAGGTTTTAAGGGGCGACCTGCGAAAGTACATCGCCCGTCTTGGGGAGATCGAAAACGGGGGGGGGTTGCACGAAATGGTGGTCTCGATGGTCGAGCGGTCGCTCCTCGAAGTGACGCTGGACGAGACCAAGGGGAACCAGACCGTCGCGGCCCACATCCTCGGCCTCAACCGGAACACCCTTCGGCGCAAGATGAAGGAATACGATATCGACCCCGCCGCCGCCGAAAAGCCCCGGAAGAAAAGCCCCCACAACGGCAACGGGAAAGCGAAACGGTAGACGCCTTTCGCCGGGGCGTGTTCCTTCTCCCGTCCCGCCACCTCTCCAGACGCCCCTGCATCGGTCCAGCAGGGGGCGGCGAAGACGCCAGTCGTCAATGCGAGAGCGGGAGAGCCCCTCGCCGGGGCCGTGCCCCTACTCGCGCCGCCCCCGATAGTCGTCCCCCCGCCAGATCGTGAAGCGACGGACCTCTTCCCCCCCCCGTACCAGCGGGATCTCCCGCAGTTTCCGGCTGGTCGCAAAGCGGTAGAGTTGGTCGGGAGTCTCCTCGAACCGGAGGTCGGTGACCACCAGCGCCGTCTTGCCGATGAGGCTTTTCTCGTCGTCCCAGAAGTCGAACTGGTCGACCTTCTGGTTCATGCAGGAGACCGGCAACCGGTCACCGGTGGCGAAGAGCATCTGGGCGCAAAGCACCCAATGGTGGGCGAGACCGAATATCTTCTCATGCGGAACCCCGTCGGCCTCAAGCCGTCCCTGCTCCTCCAACAGCGCGACGCCGACCGCGTCCCATCCGTACAGTTCGTTGACCAGGTCGTACTTCGGCTTGATCGGGAGGATCGGATAGAAGACGTGGATATAAAAGGCGACGAACATAAGCCCCGCGAAGCCGACGCCGATCTGATAGGCCCGCACCCGCCGCATAAAGGCGCCCGGCGCCATCGTCCGCCATGCGTCCAACCCGAGGGCGGGAAGCATGATCATGGCGGTCAGATATCCGAAGGCGGGCCAGTGGGGCTCGCTTTCGTTGGTCCAGGCGCAGACGACGTAGAAGAAAAGGAGCGTCGGCGCCGAAAAAGAGACCAGCAGGGCGTAACGCCGGTCCCCCTCACGCGCCTTTCGGAACCCGCTCCAGACGGCCATGAGCAGCAGGACCAATATCACCGGCGACATGTACAAGAGCTGCCCGCCGATGAGCTGCTCGAAGTTGCGGTACTCGAACGCCGCTCCGTGGTGGCGGTCGGTCAGGTGGAACCGGAAACTGGGCCAGTCGTTGGCGAAGTTCCAGAAGAAGACCGGCGAGAAGAAGAGAAGCCCCACCGGCGCCATGAGGTACGGTTCGATCCGACGGAACCAGAAGCGGTACTCGGGAATGGCGGCCACCAGAATCAGCGTCGAAGGGATCAGCAGGACAGCGAAATATTTGCCCAACATGCCAATGCCGATGACAGCCCCCATGACCGGCCAGAGCCACGTCGGTCCGCCGTTGAGAACCCGCCAGAGGAGAAGGACATAGAGCAGATAACAGACCGCCGAGGGGATGTCGGGAACCATCTGCAACGCGCCGATGCCGAACATCGGAACGATGTTGAAAGTGAGGATCGCGTAGAAGGCGACCCGCCGGTCGTCGAACAGCTCCACCGAGAGACGGTAAAAAAGGAGCCCCATGACGACGAAGAGCAACGCCGACGGGAACCGCACCCAAAAGGAGGTGTCCCCCCCCAGATCGGTAAAGAGGCGGATGAGCCACGCCACCAGCGGCGGATGGTCGTAGTAGGAGAGGTCGAACCGCTGCGACCAGGCCCAGTAGTAGCTTTCCGAGTCGCCAAGCCCGGTCTGCCCCATGACCAGAAGCCGAAAAAGGAAGAACCCGCCGATCAGGGCCAGACTGGCCGGGCCATAGGAGGCGGAAGGGTCGATGCGGCGGACGTTCACAGGGTCTCCTCCACGGCTGCGGCGACAAAGACGATTCCGGCTCGCTCGCAGGCGGCGGCGACCTCCTCCACCCCGACCACCAACGTCCGTTCCGCCTCGATGGCCAGCGCCGACATCCCGGCGTCGATCATGGCGGCCACGGTCCCCTCCCCCACGGCGGGGATGTCGAACCGCTGATCCTGCCGCGGCTTGGCGACCTTGCAGACCACCCCTCCCCCTTTGCAGAGGGGACCGGCGCGGCGAATGGTCTCGTCGGTGCCGTCGATGGCCTCGACGGCGATGACGGCACCATCCTTGACGACCACGGTCTGCCCGATGTCGAGCGCCCCGATTCCCTTGGCCATCCGCAGGCCAAAGGCGATGTCGGTCTGTTGTTCGGCGGTGGGGCGACTGCGGGTAAAACAGCCTGCGGGGGGCATGAGCGACCGAAGCATCTGCGCCTGGTCGGCCACTTCAAACCCTTCCCGTTCGAGAGCGTCGACGATCCCTCCCATCACGGCGTCGTCATTCTTGAGGTCGAGCCGTCGGAGAATGGAAAGGGCTTTCATGTCGAATCGGGGATTCTCGAAAAGAACCCGCTTGTCGACCTTGCCGATGAAGGCGACCCGTTTCACCCCGGCGGCCTTCAAAGTTTCGATGGTCTTGCCGGCCTGCGCCAGCCCGACCAGATGGGTCTCGTCGGCGACACCGGCCAGTTGGTCGTGGCTCTCCCGGTCGAAGACGATGGCGACCACCCGTTCGCCTCTCTTCCGGGCCGCCTCGACCAGCATGCGGGGAAGCGCGCCCCTTCCGGCGATGACTCCCAGCGGAGCGTCGATGGGGGGCATCAGGCGAGCGACAGGTTCTTCCGGGCCAGCTTGAGCGTGTCGAGAACGCCCAACGCGACCCGCAGGCTCATCAGCTCGTTCTCCACGGAGATGTGGCGGTGGGCGCCGTTGGTGGCGCAGTCGAGAAAATGGGTCAGCTCCAGCTTCAGCGGGTTGTCCCGATGGACGAAAATCCGTTCGATGACCGATTCCTGCCGGTATTTCAGCTCCCTCTGGCGGAGTTCATGCTGGGAGGAGGCCTGCCGGTGGATCAGAATGTCCTGATGGGCGAAGTCGAGGAAGATGTACTCTTTCTCCTGCGTGATGGCCATGGTGCGGATCTTTTCCTGCGTGGCCCGGCTGGCCAGAACGCTGGCGATGCAGCCGTTCTCGAACTGAAACTGAACCTGCACCACGTCTTCACGGTTGGAGAATATGGATGTTCCCATGACGTGGGTATCGACCACCGGGGAGGCAACGAGGTTGAGCAGGATGTCGATGTCGTGAATCATCAGGTCGAGGACCACGCCTGCGTCCTTGATCCGGGGATCGTACGGTCCCATCCGGCGGGACTCGATCATGATCGGGTTCTGGACGATCTTGCGCAGCTCCTGCACGGCGCCGTTGAACCGTTCGACGTGTCCGACATGGAGCGTCAGGTTCTTGCGCCCGGCGATATCGAACAGCGATTCGGCATGGGCGTAGTTGTCGCAGATCGGTTTTTCGACGATGCAGTGAACGCCCGCTTCGAGGCAGTCTTTGGCGATCTGGTAGTGCAGGGAGGTGGGAGCGGCGACGGTGACGGCATCGACCTTGTCGAGGATCTCCCGGTAGTCTTTGCAATGCGAAACTTTGTAGCGGGAGGCCAGCGCCCCTCCCCGTTCGCTGTCGGGATCGACCACGGCCACCAGATTGACGTCGGCCATCTCGGAATAGATGCCGACGTGGTAGCCCCCCATCCGTCCGACGCCGATGACGGCGACGTTGGTTTTTTTGTTCATTGTGTTCCCATGGCAAAGGATCCCGCCGGACCCTGTTACTTCGTGTCGTCCCGAGCCGCAAGGATCCCGCTCTTAGACGGCAAGTCCTCTTTTCGACTCGACTTTGGCAAAGTCTACCAAATTCTTGACCATTCCGACCAGTTCCAACTCCACCTCGATCCGGGCGACCGCTTCCTTGGGGGGAAGGCCGGACTGAACCAGTATCTTGTAGGCGGTTTTCATCCTGAGCCGGTCGTCGGGGCCGACGCCGCGCCGCTTCATGCCGACGGTGTTCAATCCTTCGGGGCGGGAGGGATTCCCGACCACCATAAAGCAGGGGGGAACGTCCTGAACGATCCGGGTCATGCCGCCAACCATGGCCATGGTTCCGACGCGGACGTGCTGGTGAAGCCCTGCGGAGCCCCCAATGACGGCGTAATCGCCCACTTCGATGTGCCCGGAGAGTCCGGCGAGGGTGGTGATGGTCACTTCGCGCCCGATGACACAGTCGTGGGCGATATGGCTTTGGGTCATGATGTAGCACTTGTCGCCGATGCGGGTGCTCTTCCCCTCATAGCCGGCCCGGTGAATGGCCACCAACTCGTTGATGAAGACGTTGTCCCCCAGCTCAACCCACGAAGGAACCTGCTTCCAGTTGTAGAACTGGGGGTCGCCGCCGACGATGGAATTGGCGCCGACGAAACACCCTTTCCCCATGCGTGTCCAGCGGACGATGGCCCGGGGTCCGATGCGGCAACCGTCGCCGATGGCGACTTCGGGGCCGATGATGGCGAACGGCCCGATCTCGACGTCGTCGCCAAGAATGGCGCCCGGATCGACGATGGCGGTGGGATGGATCAGCGTGGTCATCGGTTTACTCCCCCGCCACCATGGCGGTCAGGTCGGCCTCCACCGCCACTTCTCCGTTCACCGAGGCGATCCCCCTGACCTTCCAGAGACGCTTCTTCTGCTTGTCGACGGTCACCTCCAAGCGGAGTTGGTCGCCCGGGACGACCTGCCGCTTGAAGCGGCAGTTGTCAATGGCGGCGAAGTAGATGATCTTTCCCTTCGCGTCGTCGGTGGAGGAGGTAGCCAGCACGCAGGCGGTTTGGGCCAGCGCCTCTACCATCAGGACACCGGGCATTACCGGCTTCTCGGGGAAGTGGCCGGGAAAGAAATATTCGGAGCCGGTGATGTTCTTCACGCCGACGGCCCGCTCGAAGGGGACCACTTCGACGATCCGGTCGATCAGGAGGAACGGGTGGCGGTGGGGCAGATAGTCGCGGAGTTCGTGATGCTCGATGACTGGCATGGAAGGCTTGTTCGCTCTATGACGGTGATTGGAGGTGTTCGAGGGCGTCGACCCGCTTTTTCAGCTTGGCCAGGTTCTCCCCCGCTTTCATAAAGGCGACGAACTCCCGCCGGGGCATGGCCCGGGGGCCTTCGTAGATCCCCTTTTCGGTGAGACTCTTGTGGACGCCGGTCATCCCGGCGATCATGACGCCGGAGGCGACTTCCAGGTTGTCGGAGATGGCGCTCATGCCGCCGATCATGACCCGATCGCCGATTTTCGTCGATCCGGCGACCCCCGACATGCCGGCCATGATGACATGACGCCCCAGATCGACGTTGTGTCCGACGTGGCAATGGTCGTCGATTTTCGTTCCGGCGCCGATACGGGTGGTCGTGAAGGTGGCACGGTCGATGGTGACCAGGGCGCCGATCTCGACGTCGTCTTCGACGGTGACGCCGCCGGTCTGGGGAATCTTGAAGAGGTTCCCCTTTTCGTCGGGGACGTAGCCGAAACCGTCGGCGCCCAGGACCGAACCGGCATGGACGCGGCACCTCTCGCCGACGACAACGCCCTGATAGAGGACGACGTTGTCGAAAAGGACCGTGTCGGCGCCGATCCGGCTCCCCTCGCCGACCCGGACTCCGGCGCGGAGGACGGCCCGGGGGCCGACGACCGCTTGGGCGTCGAGGCAGACAAAGGGGCCGACCGTGGCGGTCGGATCGACGCTGGCGGACGGGTGGACCACGGCGCTCGGATGGATTCCGGCGGTGGGGCGCGGTTCGGGGCAAAGACGGGTCTGGGCGCGGGCGGCGGCCAACAGCGGGTTGTCGGCGATCAGGCGCGGGGTCGTACCCCCTTCCACGCCGGGGGGGAGTATCAGGGCGGAGGCGGCGCATCGGGCCATCGCCACCGGGTCTCCCCGACCGGGCGAATAAAAGGCAAGGTCACCCTCCCCGGCCGTGGCCAGGGGGGCGACCTGCCTGATGTCGGGGTCTCCCCCGCCGCTCATCGGGAGCCCCAGCAGGGCGCCCAGTTCCGAGAGACGCACGAAGGTTATTTCTTTCCCTTGGTCTCTGCGTCGTAGAGGCTGATGATCTGGGGGGTCACATCGACCGTCTTGTCCATGTACAGGACCACCGGGCCCCCCATGGCCGGGGAGTCGCCCTGTTCCAGGATCAGGGTGAAGCCGTTTTTCTTCCCGTATTCCTTGATGATCCGCATGACGTCTTCGAGGATCTTGCGCATGGTCTGCCCCTGCTCCTGCTGGATGGAGGAGCGGGTGTCTTCCTGGTAGAGCTTGAACTCCCGCTCCTTGCGGCGCAGGTCGTTCTGCTTGTCCTGCAGGGCGTCGGGGCGGAGCATGATCTTCCCCTGGTCGATCTCTTTGCGCAGTTTCTCGATCTCGTCCTGCATGGCCTTGAGTTTGTTGCTTTCCTTCTCGGCCCGGCCGCGAAGGGAAAGGACAGCGGCCTTTCCGGCCACCGAGTCGTCCAGCACTTTCTGCAGGTTGACGCCACCGATTTTGTCTGCGGCGCGGGCCGCCGACGGAACGGCCAGCAGGAGTACGACGGCGAGAAGGGTAAAGATGCGGCCGTAATGTGTAATCGACATGCCTTAGAACGCTCCTCCAATGGTGAAATGGAATTCGTTGGGGCTTTCCCCCTCCCGCTGGTCCAACTTGAACCCGTAGGCCATGGTGATCGGACCGATCGGCGAGAAGAAGTGTACGCCGAAACCCCAACTGTGTCTCATGTTTTCGAGATCGTACAACTGGTCAGTGGTGTTCCCGACTTCATCGTTATCACCGTAGACGTTGCCACGGTCGTAGAACAGGAACCCTCTGAAAAACCGGGTAAACCGATATTGTAATTCAACGTTGAGCAGAAGGGAAGCCTCGCCACCGATGGCCTCGCCCCGGATGTCCTTGGGACCGATATCGCGGATGGTGAAGCCGCGCAGGCTGGAGGGGCCCCCCATGAAGAACCGCTCGGTGATTGGCAGTGGTTTCCCTTCGTAACCGGCGGCCCGCCCGATCTTGAGATGCCCCATCCCGATGAATTCGTTCCACAGATGCTGGTAGTTGGACCATTCGCCGATGAGCCGGTAGAACCGGGCGTCACCGCCGAACCCCGAACCCTCGGCGTAGAGGTAGAGCTTGGTCCCCTGGTCGGGGCTGTAGGGGTCGTTGCGGCTGTCGTAGGTCAGCGACGGGAACAGTGAGCCGGTGGTAAGCCTCCCTTCCTGCAGGAGAAGGTAGGAGCTTGCGGTGTCCCGGTTCAGGATCTGCACTTCGGCCAGTTCGTACTTGTAGCCAAGTTTGGCCCAGATATACTCGCTCAGGGAGCGGCCGAGCCGAAGGGAGCCGCCGGTGGTCACCGACTTGTAGGCGTCGTACTCGTAGGTCTTGTTGTAGAGGTCGATCCCCCCCAGTATCTCCCGGTCGAAAATGGCCGGTTCGGTGAAGTTGAGGGAGTAGTCGTCCCGTCGGGCTGAGTGGTCGACGGTGACGCCGAATTCCTGTCCCCGACCGTCAAGGTTCTTCCACTTGACCGACCCTTGCACCAGGACGCTCTCCACCGACGAGTAGCCGACGGCAAAAGAGATCTGGCCGGTGTTCATCTCGTCGACCTTGGTCTCGATATCGACGGTGTCTTCCTCGGCGGCGGAGCGTTGTTCTATGTCGACGCTGTTGAAAAAGCCGAGCTGGTTGATCCGCTCGCGGCTTCGCCTAAGCTTGGCGGAGTCGAACAGCTCCCCCTCCTGCAGTCGGAACTGGCGCCGGATGATCCGGTCGCGGGTCTCTTCGTTGCCGGTGATGGTGATGGCGCCGATGTATATCTTGCGCCCCTTCTCGGTGCGGACGGCGATGTTGACCAGTTTGTCCCCCTCGTTGATGTCGAGTTGGGGGATGACGTTGGCGTAGGCGTACCCTTTCTGGGCGTAGAGGTCGGTGATGGCGAAAATGTCCTGCCTGAACTGGGTCTTGTTGAAGACATCCCCTTTGACCAGCGTCAGCTTCTCCCGAAGCTCCTCTTCGGTGTAGATGTCGTCCCCCTGCACCGTGATATCCCCTACCCGGTACTGCTCCCCTTCAGTGAGCGGGAAGGTGATATAGATGCTGCGCCACTCCTTGTCGATCTCCACTTCGGGGTCGTCGAACCGGGCCTTGATGTAACCGTGGTCGTGGTAGTACGACTCGAGCTTGAGCAGGTCGGTCTTGAGGGCGTTCTTCTTGTACGCCCCGGAGTCGGAAAGGAAGGAGGACCAACTGACGGCGCTGGTCTCGATCTGGCCCCGCAGGGTCTGTGGGGAGAAGCGGGTGGCGTCCCGGAAATCGATGCGGGCGACGTTGATCTTCTTTCCTTCGTCAATGAGAAAATCAACATCGACCAGGTTATCGGGAAGGCGGCGGACCACTGTCTTCACGTCAGTGAAATAGAAGCCCTTGTTCCGGTACACCTGCTGGATGCGGGTCTCGTCCCAGGGGATCAGATCCTGTCGGAAGAAGGTCCCCTTCTGGGTCTTGACCCGAAGCAGGATCTCCTTGTCCTTGATCTCCGAAATCCCTTCGAGTTTGATCTGGCGGATGAACGGTTTCTCGGCGAAGAGATAGGTCAGGACCAGACCGTCGGTTTCCTCGACCAGATCGAGGCTGATGTCGTCGAAGAAGCCGAGCTTGTAGAGACGACGGATGTCTTCAGCCACGGTGTCGGCGTTGTAGACATCCCCCTTCTTGCTGTGGATGTAGTAGCGGACGGTGTTCTGGTCGGCCCGCTCGATGCCGACGACGCGTATATCCTTGATATTTTTGAAATAATCAAGGGCGTACGCGCTCCCCGGAAGGAGCGTGCAAGCGAACAGCAACAGGGCGCCGACCCGGCGTCCCACCGAACGAAATGGATTCATCAATGCTCTATGGCAGGGGGTCAGAGGCTCTCGGCCACCTGGTCGGCCGTATTTTTTTCATGGAACACCAGACCGTCGCTTCCCCTGCTGACGACCACCGTTGATCCCCGCTTGAACCGGCCGAAGAGCATCTCTTCGGAGAGGGGATTTTCGATGAGCCGCTGGACAGCCCGCTTCAGCGGCCGGGCGCCGTACTTGGGGTCGAATCCTTCGTCCACCAGATACTGTTTGGCTTCGTCGGAGACCTCGATGGCGATCCCCTCTTCCCCCAACCGTTTGCCCAGCGCCCCGATCTGAAGCTCGACGATCTGGGAAATCTGGGTCTTCTCGAGCTTATGGAAGGTGACGATCTCGTCGATCCGGTTCAGGAACTCCGGGTTGAAGGTCCGCCGCAGCTCGGTCTTGATCTCGTCTTCCATTTTCTTGTGGGCGAGCGTGGTGTCTTCCGCCTGGAAGCCCATGGCCGCCCCCCGCTCGACGATCCGGGCGGAGAGGTTGCTGGTCATGATGAGGATGACGTTTTTGAAACTGACATGGCGCCCGTAGCTGTCGGTCAGCCGTCCGTCGTCCATGATCTGCAGGAGCATGTGGTAGATGTCGGAGTGGGCCTTCTCGATTTCGTCGAGCAGCACCACGGCGTAGGGGCGCCGCCGAACCCGCTCGGTCAGTTGCCCCCCCTCTTCGTAGCCGACGTAGCCCGGAGGGGCGCCGACCAGCTTGCTGGCGTTGAACTTCTCCATGTATTCGCTCATGTCGAGCCGGATCAGTGAAGCGCGGTCGCCGAAGAGGTATTCGGCCAGCACGTTGGCCAGTTCGGTCTTGCCCACGCCGGTGGGGCCAAGGAAGAGGAAGACCCCCATCGGCTTGTTGATTTCCTTCAGCCCCATGCGGGAGCGGCGGATCGCCTTGGTGACCGCCTCGATGGCATGGCTCTGGCCGAATATTTTTTTCTGGAGTTCGTCCCCCATCCGGGCAAGCTTGGCCCCTTCGTCCTTCTCCACCCGCTGGAGCGGGATGCCGGTGATGGAGGAGACGACATAGGCGATGTCCTCTTCCGTGACCACCGGGCGGGTCTCGTCCTGCCGTTTTTCCCAGTCGTCCCGGAGGCGGTCGAGTTCGAGGCGCAGTTGCTCTTCTTTGTCTCGCAGGTCGACGGCTTTCTCGAACTCCTGGTTCTCGATCTTCACCTTTTTCTCTTCCACCACCTCGTCGATCTTCTGCTGGAGCTCGCGGATCTCGGGGGGGAAGGTGACCTTGCGCAGGTGGACCCGCGACCCGGCCTCGTCGATGACGTCGATAGCCTTGTCGGGCAGGAACCGGTCGGGGATGTAGCGGTCGGACATCCGGACGGCGGCGATGATCGCCTCGTCGGTGATGACCGCCTTGTGGTGAAGCTCGTACTCCGGTTTGAGCCCCCGCATGATCTCGATGGTCTCGTCGATGGCAGGAGGCTGGACGATGATCGGCTGGAAGCGCCGCTCGAGGGCGCCGTTTTTCTCGATGTATTTGCGGTACTCGTCCAGCGTGGTGGCGCCGATGCACTGGATCTCGCCCCGCGAAAGGGCCGGTTTAAGCATGTTGGAGGCGTCCACCGAACCTTCCGCCGCCCCCGCCCCGACCAGGGTGTGGATCTCGTCGATGAAGAGGATCACGTTGGTCGACTGGGTGATCTCCTTCATGATCGCCTTGATCCGCTGTTCGAACTGCCCCCGGTACTTGGTCCCGGCGATGACGGCGCCCAGGTCGAGACTGATGACCCGCTTGTCATACAGGAGCTGCGGCACCTCGCGGGCGATAATCCGCTGGGCCATTCCTTCGACGATGGCGGTCTTCCCCACCCCCGGCTCGCCGATGAGAACCGGGTTGTTCTTGGTCCGGCGGGCCAGAATCTGAATGACCCGTTCGATCTCCTTGTCCCGCCCGATGACCGGGTCGAGCTTCCCTTTGATGGCCATCTCGGTCAGGTCGCGGCCGAACTCGTCGAGCGCGGGGGTTTTCGACTGTTGCTTCTCCTGGCTGGCGGTCGGCTCCCGCAGGAGGTTGATGGTCTGTTCCCGCACGTCGGCGTAGGTGACGCCCAGCGAATTGAGCACCCGGGCGCCGACGCCGTCCTTTTCCCGCATCAGCCCCAGCAGGAGATGCTCGGTGCCGATGTACGAATGCCCCATGGAGCGGGCCTCTTCCACCGAATACTCCAGCACCTTTTTGGCCCGGCTGGTGAAGGGGATGTCGCCGATGATGAGGGTGTTGGAGGCGGCGGGCATGTTCCGCTCCACCTCGAGCCGGACCTGCTTGAGGTCGACCGAAAGGCGCTGCAGAACGGCGATGGCCACGCCGCCGGCGTCTTTAAGAACGCCGAGCAACAAATGTTCGGTGCCGAGGTACTCGTGCTGGTTCTTCTCCGCCTCTTCGCGGGCGAGGATGATGACCTTCCGGGCTCGTTCGGTAAAACGTTTAAACATGAGCCTCCTTCAGAAACGACCCCTGCGTTTTTCCGCTGGCGTCGTATCGCATCGCGTCACTTCTTTTTGACCGGGTCGCTTGCGCGCCGGACATTCTCTTTACTGAACTTTGATCTTAACACAAAGGGGGGTAGACGCCAATTTCGCAAGGGCTTTCAGCCCCCTCGCCGTACCCCGTTTTTACCCGATCCGCCCGTCCTTCATTCCGATAGTCCGATCCATCCGGCGCGCCAGATCGAGATTGTGGGTGACGATAACGAAAGTCAACCGCCGCTCTTCGTTGAGCCGGGTGATCAGTTCGAAGACCTCCTCCCCGGTCCGGGTGTCCAGATTTCCGGTCGGTTCGTCGGCCAGTACCAACGCGGGTCCGTTAACCAGCGCCCGGGCCAAAGCGACCCGCTGCTGCTCTCCCCCGGACAGTTTTCCCGGGCGGTGATGGAGCCGCTCCTTTAATCCCACTTCGAGCAACCGCTCCTCCGCCAGACGCAGCGCTTCCCTACGGGGCGTTTCCCGGATCATGGCGGCCAGCGCCACGTTCTCGACGGCGGAAAACTCCGGCAGAAGCAGGTGATTCTGGAAGACGAAACCGATCCGCTGGGCCCGCCACCGGGAACGGGCGGCGTCGGGCAGCGAGAATATGTCGGTGTCGCCGAACCGGACGGTCCCTTCGGTGGGGCGGTCGAGTCCCCCCAGGAGATGGAGCAGCGTGCTTTTCCCCGCCCCGGAGGCGCCGACGATCGCCAGCCGTTCCCCCTGTGGCACGGCAAGATCGACCCGGTCGAGAACGGTCAGGGTCCGGTCGTCCAGTACAAAGCGGCGGGTCAGGCCAAGGGCTTCGACCACGAAGGGCGCATTCATAGGCCCATCACCGACATGACGGCCCCGGAGAAGATCGGAGCGATCAGATTGTCGTCTATCTGCCCGGCCATAAACTCCGCAACGTCGCCGCCGCCGCCCCCGCCACCACCGCCGCATACGGCAACTCCGGCGTCACCAGAAACCCGGCGAAAA
>JADGCD010000120.1 GCA_015229165.1 Nitrospinota bacterium
TGCTGTCGGAAAGGCGCGCGCTCTGGGCGAGTTTGGACTCGATGAACATCTGACCGTCCAGTTCGAGCGCGCCGCTGACGGCGGCATGCATCTGGCCACGCAGGCGGGTTTCGTTGTCGGCCAGATGGAGCGTGTAGTTGCCGGATGCGGTGGCCACATTGGCATCCAGGGCGCTGCCCCAGCGGTTCCAGGCCACGTCGAGACGATTGGCGGACAGTTCCAGACCAGGAACCACGTCGAAAGTCACATCCCCCTCGGCGGCCACGGCGTAACGATTGGTGACGACAGCCCCCTCGGTCGTGTTGCGCAGGACGATGGCCCCGGAACCATTGGCGAGGGTGACCCCAACCCCACCCGGCTTCAGATAGCCGCCCAGGGCGTTGATGCCGATGGCCAGGTCGGTGGTGGTGACGCCGTTTTGCGTCTGGGTGGCGGTGACGAGCTTGAACGCGCCGTTCAGTGTGCCAAGGCCGGTCACGGCCAGGGCGCCGTTGGTAATGGTCACCTCCTTGCGGGCGATGCCGTCCGCGAAGGTCACCTGGCTGTCCGGTGTCGTCAGGCCGGTCTTGACCGCCATGTCGATGGCCCGGCCCAGGGCGTTGACGCGCAATTCGGCATTGGCTACCAGGGTGACGGCACTATCGAACCCCTGCAATCCGGCAACGCCCGATGCCACCAGGGCGTAACCCGGCTTGGGCGCGATGCCCCCCAGCACCGGCGGGGTGTCGCGGGAGAGGATCAGCCCGACCTTGGTGTTGGTCAACGCTACCCCGGCATCCCCGGCGCCCACGAAGGCATTGACACTGGCCGCGCCCACCAGGAGGTAATTCGGCGGCTGTTCCACAGCGCGGGACAATCCCAACGTGACCGCCGGCAGGCTCCGCCCGGCCAGCGCCCCGGCCCCCAGCAGCAGAAAACGGCCATTTTCACCAATGGTCGCCACCGTGACGTTGTGCCGTCCGATGCCGGGCAAGGTCTGGAGGCTTTGTTCCAGCAGGACGCGAATCTGCTCGTTCGTCTTGCCGGTCAATTCCAGGTTTTGCGCCCAGGCGGCATGACGAACCACGTCCGCCACCTTGCCATCATTCATGGTCAGATCGATGGACTGGACCGCCATCACCCGCAAGGACGCCACATTTTGTCCGGCCAGGGCATTTTGAAAATGGACCTCCCACGACCCGTCCGCCGCCTTGACCACCGACACGTTGCCCACGCCCCCGGCAATCCCCGCCAGGGCGGTGGAAAGCGCATCGGCGGTCAATCCGTCGGCCCGCAACGGGGTACTGTAAAGATTGCCGAGCGCCAACTGGAAATAACCCGTCCCGGCCCCAAGGGTGATGCGTTGCGCCTCCGAGGTGGTGGCCCCCACGGTGGTCTGGGTCAGATGGGCGTTGGGAGCCGCCAGGGGCGCGACGATCCGGGTCATGGCCGGGATCTCCTGCCCCACAGCGGAACCGCCGAAGGTGACGCGATACTGCCCGCTTGCCGCATCGAGCGCCACCGCTACCGTGGCCCCGGTGGAACCGAAACTCATGCCGTTTTCGTTCCGCGCCGCCGCAAGCGCGGTCTGGATAGTCGTGGCGTCGGCATGAAAATCAAGCGGCGCGGTGGTGTAGGTCCCGGCCCCGGAAATGGCCCCGGAAACCAATGTGGTGAGAGAAGCCTGCGGGGCCAGCCGTGGCGTGACCACTCGCGTCATCTGGGGAATGGCCTTGCCGAGCGCATCTCCGCCAAACGCCACCCGCCAGGCATTGAGGGCCGCATCGACGCTCACCGTGACCGTGACCCCGGCGGGCAGAACGCTGGCAAGGGCGGTTTGCACCTGAGCCGCGCTGGCGTTCAAGCCGATGGATCCGGTAGCGTAGTTCTGCCCGTTGTACTGAAGGCTCAATGTGAAATTGCCGCGCGCATCGGCCGGGAAGCGATCCACGAGGTGAACCGCCCCGGTGGCGCTGCTGGTCACCACCCCGGCGGTGACGGGCGAGAGCAGATAGGCGATGGAGGCGGTGACCCCGGTATTGCTCACCGTCAACGGCCCCAGGGCCAACACCTGATCCTTGATCGCGTCGGCGAAGGCGATGGTGTAGATCTGGTCGTTGGAGGGGGAGACCATCTGCTTGACGGTGATGGTGTCCGACTTGACCACCTTGACCACGGATCCGCTCGCATAGGCCGTGGTGGTGGAGGCCCCGGAGGGGACCAGCTTTGCCAGCGCCTCGAAAATCTGACGCGCCTGGGTCTCCTGGGCGTTGGTGAACTTGGCCGAGGCGCTCTTGAGGCTCTTGGTGAACTGGAAGGTGAAACCGTCGGAATTGTTGGTCCCCCCGTTGGGCAGGACGATTTCCAACTGATATTGGCTGGAAAGTGCCGCCGCAATGGCCTGGGACTCGACCCGTGTGCCGCCGGAGGTGGCCAGCGAAGCGGAAGGATCGACGGGCGGGGTGAGATACAGCCCCGTGCCGCCGGGGGTCGCATCGGCCTGGATGGGCACACCTGCCATGGCCCCCTGGAATTCGATGACAAAGCCCGTGGCACGTCCCCCGGTCACGCTGACCGTCCCCGCCCCGATCAGGGTTTCCAGGGAGGTGCGCAGTTGACCGGCGAAGGCGGCATCCGCAAGTTGCACCCCGCCACTGCTGATGGTGCTGGCGTAAACCGTGCGACCGTCAAGGGTCAGGCCGTAGCGTCCCTCCCGGAAAGCGCCACCGGAATAGGCCGCCAGCTCGATCTTGCTGTTGGTCTTGATGTTGAAATCAAACCCCAGGGTATGGCTCCCCTCGGTATTGGCCGGGATGGGATCGATGCGCTGGATCGCGCCGCTTGAGGAGGTGGCCTGTTTTTCCACCGAGACCGTGCCCCAATTGGCGGTGAAGGCCGGGTCCGCAGGCTGGGTCATGGTCAGGCCGGTGACCGCCGTTCCGGCATGCTGGCCGATCAAGGCGATGTCGAAACCGTTCTGCCGGTCCCCCGTCACCTCGACGTTGCCGGTGCCGAACAGGAGTTGCAGGGCGTTGCGCAAGCGGGCGCGCCACTGGGAGTTGTCCGTGCCGGACAACACCACCGAAGCGAGCGCCTGGCCATAATAGAACAGATACTCCCCATCACGGCTGCGCGAACCATCGGCGCTGGCCACGTCCAGATGAAAGAGGGAGTCGCTCTGCACCCCGCCCCGTGTCTCCTCGGTGACGGTGCCCGCAACCCCGGCGTCGGCGGCGCGGGTGTCGATGGCCGGATCGATGCGGTTGATCTGGGACTGGCTGACGGCGAATTCACCACTGAGGCGGGCATATCCTCCGGCCAAATCGACATCCACCGCGCCCGCCAGTTCCAGGTTGCCCTGGCTGTCGAAACGGGTGGCGAACTGGCCGGTCAGGGCCAAGCCGTCCACCCCGGTCACCGAGGCGGTACCGGTCACGATGCCGCTGCGCTGAGAATCGCCCCAAACACCGGAAACATTGTCCCGGCCCAGATAGAGATCGCCGGTGCCATGGCTCAGGCCCACGCGGGCGCCGTTGGCCTCCAGGCCGACTTCCACGTCGCTGGCCACCAGATGCCAGGCCCGCTCCCCCTGCGCGGACTGCTCCATGACGATCAGGAAGGTTCCCGCGACCTTGGCCGGCCCGAATTGCATCGCGCCGTCCACCATGAGTTCAAAAAGCCGCCTGCCCGCGTCCAGGGTCACCGAGACATCCGGCGAAAGGGCCAGACCCAACTGGTGAGCAGACCAATCCACTACCGGATCGGTTCCGCCCAGCACCGGAGCGCCATTCACCAACCGGGCGTTGATCTCCAGGGTGGCGATGTTCACCTCGGCCAGTCCATACCCGGCCAGGGTCGCCCCGCCGACGCGCGCCTTGCCGGTCAGCCAACGGCGCTGACTGCCGGTGGTCTCCCGGCTCAAGACCACGCCCATCTCCACATCCCGCAAGGCCGCTCCCATGGCCCCGGTTCCCAGGGTGGCGCCGATCCCGGCCCCGCCGAACAGGAGTTGATCCACCGTCACATCGCCGCCGCCATCGGTCAGGCTCACCGTCTGCCCCACCCGGCTTTCGAGGAACACCTCGCCATCCACCGACAACACCCCGGCCAGATCCACCGTCATGTGACCGCGCACGCGGGACTCGTCAACCAACAGATTGAGGACGTACTCCTGACTCCCCGTGGCCACGATGACATTTTCCAACGCCTCGCCCAGACGGTTGCAGGCCACCTGGACCCGGTCGGCGGTCACGGTCAAACCGTCCGCACCCGTCAAGGCGAAACCGCCCTCGACCTGCAAGGCGAACCCCCCCTGGACCGCACCAGCCTTTTTGAGCAACACCGCGCCGGTGACATCGGTCATGGCGGCGGCAAGCCCGCCCAGACCAAGGGTGCCGGTCATGCCGGCCACGCCAATGCGCAGTTCGGTGACATCCCCCACGGTCTGGCTGCGAATGGCCAGCGCGCCGGTGAGGCTGCCCAGACCAGTCACCGTCAGGGTCCCGGAGGTGATGACCAGCTCCTGCAACGCCCGGCCATCGGCAAAGGAGATGGCGATGGGGGCACCAGCCACGCTCACGCTCTGGTCCACCGCGTCACCCATGGTGTTGACCCGCACCATGGCGTCGGCGCTCATGGCGATCCCGCCATAGCCGCTCAAGGAGGCGGTACCGCTGGCCATCAGGGCATACCCGGCCCGGCCCAGGCCGTCACGCGCCATGTACAGCCCAAGAGTGCCATTGGTGACCGCAACACCCGCGCCGAAATTGCCCGTCACGCCGCTCATGCCCACCTTCAACGCGGTGGCCGACTTTTCCACCGCGAAATTGCCCGTCATCGCGCCGAAGCCGTCGAGGGTCAGGGTGACGCCCGTCCCGGAAAGATCGAGGTCATTGCCATTGAAGGCGGTCACGAACGCACCGCTCAGCCCGACACCCGCCAGACCGGACAGGGTGGCATTTCCGCTCAGGGAACCCGATCTGGTCGCATTGGAAAGATAAAGGTCCCCTGCCCCGTTGCTGATGGCCACCTTGGAACCGCCTGCCGCAACCGCCACCTCGACCCCGTTGGCCTTGATGTCCCAGATGCGATTGCCCGCGCCATCCTTGTCCAGGATGACCGTGAAATTCCCGGCCAGACGGGCCGGACCCATCTCGATGGCCCCATTGACCGGGATTTCGTAGCGGCGGTCCACCATATCGATCACCGCCTGCCTGCCCGCGTCCGCAGCGCTCAAGGCCAGGGTCCTGGCCTGCGTCCCGGACCAGTCCAGCACCTGCGCGGTGGCATCGAGGGCGCCATTGGCATCCAGCGCCTGGTTGATGTTGAGCGCAGCGCTTTGCAGATCGGAGAGGGTGTAACCCGCCAGCGAGATCCCGCCCAGATTGGCCTTCGAGGTGAGCCAGCGCCGGGTGGCGTTTTGCTCCGTGGAGAGCACCATGGCCAGGTCGATGCCGCTCAAGGCCGCCACCGCGTCCCCCGCGCCCACGCTGGCCGTAAGCCCCGTGCCGCCGAACACCAACTGATCCAGGCTCACCGCCTGCCCACCGCCAGCCAGCTTGGAGGCAACGTTGGCGATGCTTTCGACGAAGATCTCGCCCTGAACGGTCAACCCCGCCACGGCGGCGGTGGCACTGCCCCGCAGACGGGTCTCGTTGTCGAGCAGATTGACCTGGCGGGTGGTGCCGTTGCCGAGGGTGATCTCCCGATTGACCACGGCCTCGCCCAGGCGGTTGTAATTGACCTGCATGGCTGGTGCGGTCAAGGTCACCCCGGAAATCCCGGTCAAGGCCACGCTTCCCTCGGCCTGGAGCGCGTATTTGCCCGCATTGACCCCCGTCTTGCGCAACAGCACCGCGCCGGAGCCACTGGTCAGGGTGGCGCCGATTCCACCGAGGGTCAGGGTGCCCGACGCGCCGGAAAGACCAACGAGCAGATCGTTCGGGGTGTTGAGGATGGCCAGATTGCCTTGCAGGGAACCCAGGCCGGCCACGGTGAAGTTGCCATTGGTGATGGCGACCTCCTGCACCGGCTCCCGTTGCGTGAACTGCAACACCACCCCATTCACCGTGACATCCAGCGTCCGGCCCAGGGTGTTGACCCGCACGCTGGCTGCGGCGTTGAGCGTGATCCCATTGAACCCGGTCAGATTGGCCGTCCCATTGGCCACCAATGCATAACCGGCCCGCGACTCGCTCAGGGCATCGATGTAGACCCCCACATCGAGATTGCTGACCGCCAGGCCCACGTTGCCACTCCCGAAGCTGGCGGAAACCCCGGTCGCCCCGATCAGGATCGCCCCACCCTGGCGGCTCACGGTAAAATCGCCATTCAGGACCCCGAACTCCCCCAGAGCCAGGGCCATGCCGGTTCCGGTCAGGGTGATGGCCCCCTGATCGAAAGCGGCGGTCAGGTTGCCCGCCAGGGAGACCCCGCTCAAGCCGTCGATCATGGCCGCGCCGGAAAAACTCCCGGAACGCGTGTTGCCCGGTCCCAACACCAGGGAACCGGTGGCATGCTCGATCCCCACCTGCGCCCCTCCGGCGGCCAGGGCCAGGTCGGCATTGTTGGCGGTGATGGTCCAAACCTTGTCCGCGCCGCTTTGGTCGAGGGTGATGGCAAAATCCCCGCTCACCCTGGACCCGCCCAGTTGCAGACCGC
>JADGCD010000121.1 GCA_015229165.1 Nitrospinota bacterium
GGGGGGGGGCGGCGGGGCGCCGGTCTACCTGCGGGACGTGGCCACCGTGCGGGACACCTTCCGCGACCGGGCGTCGATGGTCAAGATCCTCGGTCGTCCGGCCATCAGCGTCGGCATCGTGAAAAAGTCGGACGCCAACACGGTGGCGGTGGTCCGGCAGGTCCACGAGACCATGGAGGCGCTCAACCGGGAGATCGGCCCCAAGGGAATCCGCCTCGAAGAGAGCTACGACTCCTCCGACTACATATGGGAGTCGATCGGCTTCGTCAGCGGCAACTTCGCCGTCGGGGCGGCGCTGGCGGTGGTCACGCTGCTGCTCTTCCTCCGGTCGGTCCGCTCGACGGTGGTGATCGGGGTCTCGATCCCCATCGCCACGGCGGCAGGCTTCATCCTGATGGCGGTGGCGGGGCGGAGCCTGAACATCATATCGCTGGCCGGGATGGCGTTTGCCGTCGGGATGGTGGTGGACAACGGCATCGTGGTGCTGGAGAACATCTACCGTTACCTGCAAAAGGGGGCCAAACCGGCGGAGGCGGCCCTGCAGGGGGCGGCCCAGGTCTGGGGGGCGGTGCTGGCCTCGACCCTGACGACGCTGGCGGTCTTCGTGCCGATCCTCTACGTCAAGGAGGAGGCGGGGCAGCTCTTCGGCGACATCGCGCTGGCCATCTCGGTGACGGTGGGGATGTCGCTGATCGTGTCGGTGACGGTGATTCCGACCATGGCGGCCCACATGATGGGAGTCGGCGCCACGGTGACCCGTTACGCTCCACGGTTATGGACGACGCTCGACCTTTGGGGGGGGCGGGTCCATGTCTTTTTCGTCGGGATCGTGACATGGCTGGCCCACCGGGCGACGCTGAAGCAGAAGGGCGCCCTCATCGCCCTGCTGGTCGGGCTGTCGCTCATCACCCTGCCCCTTATGCCGAAGCGGGAGTATCTCCCCACCGGCAACCGGAACCTGATCATGGTGATCTTCAAACCGTACGTCGGCGCCAGTCTCGACACGAGCCGGAAATACTCCGACCAGATCGCCGAAAGGCTCCTGAAGCTCCCGGAGGTGGACTACATGTTCCATATCGTCTCCGAGCGCTTCTCCGGTATCGGCGTCCGGGTGACCGACGAACACCGGCTCAAAATGGCGGAGGTGACGGCGAAGGTGAACGGCGCCATGCAGGGGGTTCCCGGCTTCCAGTTCTACCGGGCGTTCCAGACCTCCCTCTTTACGCGGGTCACCGGCTCCGACATCGAAGTGGAGATCCGGGGGCCCGACCTCGACCGGATCGGGGAGATCGCCGGACAGGTTCAGGGGGAGCTGGGCACGGTGGCGGGGGTCTCGTTCGTCCGCTCCAACCTGGAGCAGGGGGCGCCGGAGTTTCAGGTGAGAATCGACCGGGAGCGGGCCTCGGCGCTGGGGCTGCGGGCGGGCGATGTGGCCGAAATCGTCGAGACGCTGGTGGCGGGGAAGAAGGTCTCCCTCTACAAAGAGGGGGGGGACGAGTTCGATATCGTCGTCCGGGGGGATCGAAGTCTCGTCACCGGGGCCGAGGCGATCCGGGGGGTGACGATCTACGGCGCCGACGGCAAGGCGGTGCGCCTCGACGCGGTCGCCACGGTGGTGGAGACGGTGGGGCCGTCGCAGATCAACCATATCGAGATGGACCGCTCCATCACCCTGTCGGTGACGAAAGCCGACGGCGCCCCGCTGCAACAGGTGGTGGAGACGATCAACGTCGACATCCTCGACCCGCTACGCGCCGCCCTCCCCCCCGGCTACTATCTGACCGTCTCTGGCGCCGCCGCCGATCTGGACCAGGCCGGGGCGCAGTTGGCCGGTTCGTTCGCCATGGCGCTGATCGTGGTCTATCTGCTGATGGCGGCCCTCTTCGAGTCGTGGGGGAACCCCTTGATCATCATGTTCGCGGCGCCGCTGGCCTTCGCCGGGGCGATCCTTGGGGTCCGGCTGGTCGGCGCCCCGATGGACGTGCTGACCATGCTCGGCTTCGTGATCCTGACCGGCACGGTGGTCAACAACGCGATCCTGCTGATCCATCAGGCCACCAACAACCGCCATGACGGCATGGAGGCCAGGGAGGCGATCATCGAGTCGGTCTCCACCCGCATCCGCCCGATCTTCATGAGCACCGGGACCACCATCCTCGGGATGCTGCCGCTGGTGCTGGGGGGAGGGGCCGGGTCGGAGCTGTATCAGGGGCTCGGCGCGTCGATCGTGGGGGGGCTGACGGTTTCGACCCTGTTTACGCTGATTCTGATTCCTGCCCTCTATCTGGCCGTCGAAGAGATTCGGGAGCGGATGGCCCCTGCGCCCGCAATCGATTCCCTGTCGTGAAATAAGACATCCGGGACAGGGCTTTCAGGACAACCGTGGCGGGGGTGTTTGCCTATGGGCTTGTTATTGCTCCCATTGCCTGTTGGCATGCGGGGTGCAATTGTAAAGGGCGAGCAAGACAACCCGAACCGGAGAGACGATCATGGCGAACCTGAATATCGAAGAGAGCAAACTCATCGCGGCCTTCATGGGCGGCATGGTGGCCCTCTCGGGCGGGTTCGTCATGGTCATCTCGATGGTGGCGGGCGCCTAAACAGAACACCTCGCGCCCTTCATCCTTCGGGGTGGGGGGCGATTCTTTTGCCTTCTACAAGCCCCGGTCGAGCCAGACCAAAGCCATCAGCAGTCCGGCGGAGCTTCCCGCCAGCCACCACGGCCCGAACATCCACATCACCAGCGGGATGGTCAGGTAGAGGAGCCGCATCCCCACCGAGTAGCTGACCGCCCCCCGCTCCAGAATCGACTGCACCGCCTCCGGCGGGAAACCGGCCTCCCCCTCCGTGTCGAGGACGTTGATCATCATCCCGACGTGGTTGAAGTAGCGGACGCTGATGGTGAAGCAGAAGAAAGAGGCGAAAAAGTCGATCCCCAACGCCCCCAGCTTGACCATCCAGTAGGAGTGGGGGAGGGTGGACAAATCGCCGTTCTGCCCGGCGGAGAGGGCCAGGTTGAAGGCGCCAAGGCCGAGCAGGATCGACGCCGAGGCGAGGAACGTGGCGCCCATGGTCCAGTTGCGCAGGGTCTGGATGGCGAGGATGTCCAACTTTCCGGCCATGAGGGTGTGGACCCAGAGAGAACGGATCCGCCGGGCCAACCCCATGGTGACGGTCAGGGGGGCGGTCCGGATCCGCCACGTCAGGTGGAGGTGATACGCCACCAATGCGCCGAACGATACGGCGGCGATGATCTCTTCTGACAGTTCGATGACGGCCTCCGGAACAACGCCTCTCCGTCATTGGAGGGGATGATTCCATCATAGCAAGCCCCCGGGCGTTGGCGTCAGACGAAAGCGGATTGAACCGGTCGGTGAGGCGAAGACGCCGACTATTGATGAGCGCCGTGAGGAAGCTCGCCGCCACGGGCGGGGGGCTTTTTCGATGGAGATAGACGGTCTTGACCGGCCAAGACCAAAGCCCCCAACGGGGGCGGCTCTTTGTCGGCGCGTGAGGAAGAAGACACCCGTAAGGGTGTGGTGGGCCAAGCTGGATGACCTTAGAACCGTCTTGACCTGCCAGGGACTGCGCGCCAGCGAGCGCGCCCGAAGCGATACCGTGAGGCGTCGCGCCCTCCGCGTAGGAGTGGTGGGCCCACCAGGAATCGAACCTGGAACCACCCGGTTATGAGCCGGAAGCTCTAACCAATTGAGCTATGGGCCCACGAGCGGGGGCTATCTACGTGCGTCACTGGGGTGTCGAAGGCGCTTTCGAAATGCTCATGTACTTTCGTGTACATTCCGCTTTCTCAAGCGCCTTCTCCTACCAGCGACACACGCGATGACGCCCCCGGTTTTTCGCAATTCGGTGTCAAAGCCGGACTCAAAATTCTCACGTACTTTCGTGTACGCTCCGCTTTTTCGACCGACTCTTCCTACCAGCGACACACGCGATGACGCTCCCGGTTTTTCGTCGCATGCGCGCCGTCACAAAAACAAACGGGGCGAGCCTTCCGGTCCGCCCCGTTCGTGTTTGCCGTGTCGATCAGTTCTCGACGAACGAGCGGAGCCGTTTGGAGCGGGAGGGATGGCGGAGCTTGCGCAGCGCCTTCGCCTCGATCTGGCGTATCCGTTCGCGGGTCACCTCGAAATCCTGTCCCACCTCTTCGAGCGTATGCTCCGAATCCATGCCGATGCCGAACCGCTTGCGGATGACCTTCTCCTCGCGGGGGGCCAGCGTGTTCAGGATGCGGGCCGTCTGCTCCTTCAGGTTCGTCTTGATCACCGCCTCGATGGGGGAGATGACCTTCTTGTCCTCGATGAAATCGCCCAGGTGGGAGTCCTCCTCCTCGCCGATGGGGGTCTCCAGCGAGATCGGCTCCTTGGCGATTTTGAGAACCTTGCGGACCTTGTCCACCGGCATGGTCATTTTCTCGGCGATCTCCTCCGGGGTCGGTTCACGCCCCAGGATCTGGACCAACTGGCGGCTGGTGCGGATCAGCTTGTTGATCGTCTCGATCATGTGGACCGGGATGCGGATCGTGCGGGCCTGATCCGCGATGGCCCGGGTGATCGCCTGCCGGATCCACCAAGTGGCGTAGGTGGAGAACTTGTAGCCCCGGCGGTACTCGAACTTGTCCACCGCCTTCATCAGGCCGATGTTCCCTTCCTGGATCAGGTCGAGGAACTGCAGGCCCCGGTTGGTGTATTTCTTCGCGATGGAGACCACGAGGCGAAGGTTCGCTTCCGCCAGCGCCTTTTTGGCCATCCGCTCCTTGTGGTACCCCTTGTTGATGGAGGCCAGCGTCTCCTTCAACTCGTCGGCGGTCACTTCCGCCTCCCCTTCCACGACCTTGATGTCGCGGCGGGCGTTCTTGATGACCGTCTCCAACTCCGCCTGTTTCTCGGGGGAGATTTTTTTCTTTCCCTTGCGGACCACTTCCACCTTGCGGGCTTCGCGCAGTCCCAGCTTCTCCTCGGCCTTGCGGATTTCGGTCTCCGCCGCCTGGCAACGGTCGCCAAAGGCCCGGATGGCGCCGATGATTTCGTCCATGCGGGCCCTGTCCAGGTTCAGCTCCCGGATCTGGGCGGTCACCTGCGTCGAGTATTTCTCGAAATCCTTCTCCAGCTTCGCCCGCTCCTTGACCGTCAGCTTTTTCAGGCGCAGGCGGCCGCGGACCGCGTCCAGCTTCGTGTTGGCCGCTTTCACCTGCCGGGCCACCTGCCCCACCCGCTTGGTCTCGGCGATGATTTTCTTTTCGGGGATCTCCGCGCCGGTGGGGTCTTCGAGAGAGATCACGTCGGTGATGACCATCTCCCCCTTCTTCACCCGCTCCGCCAGGGAGACGATCTCGTTGACCGTGATGGGGCAGTTGATGACCGAGCGGATCACCTCGTTTTGCCCCTCTTCGATCTGCTTGGCGATCTCCACTTCCCCTTCGCGGGTCAAAAGCGAGATGGAGCCCATCTCCTTGAGGTACATCCGGACCGGGTCTTCGGAGGAGACGAACGACTCCTCCTCGTCCGCTTCGACGGTGGCGCCGTTCTTCCCTTTTTTCTTGCCGGTCCGTTTGGCCGCCAGATAGGCCGCCTCTTCGGAGGCGTCGATCAGGTCGACCCCGACCTCCTCGAACTTGCCCATGATCGTCTCGATCTGCTCGGGCGCGACGAAGTCGTCGGGCAGGGCCTCATTGAGCTCGTCGTAGGTCAGATACCCCTTCTCCTTGCCCTTGGCGACAAGAGTTTCCATCGGCGAGGCTTTCGAAGACTTGGCCACCTTGTTCTCCTTTGTCGGGAACCACGATCCGGACAAAAAGTTAAACGCTGATTGTAAAGTTTATGGAAGGGGCTATTCAAGCCCTTTTTTCCGGAGGCGTTTCGGCGGTCAGCGCCGCTCCTTCATCAGGGCCGCCCACCGCTCCTTGGCCCGGAGGAGCCGGTCGGGGTCGCCCGCCTGTTCCGCCGCCACCAGTTCCGCCTTGGCCGCTCCCTTGGCCGCCGGGTCGAACCGGAGCTTTTTGAGGTAATCCTCCGTCGCCCCTTCGGCCGACTCGTTGTCGAACAGATGCCGTTCCGACGAAATGGAGGCGCACAGGGCGCGGATTTCGTCGCTTTGGGCGTAATTCATCAGGTCGGCCGGTTGGGTGGCCCCGTTTTCCGCCCCCCGAGCCACTGCGGCGAAGACGGCGGCCAGCGTCGGGTCGAGGAAATCATCCGCCGAAAGGTCGGCCGCCACCGACCGGAGCAGCTCCGGCCGGGCCATGAGAATCCGTAGCAGCCCCCGCTCCGTTTTCTGGCGGGGTGAGAGGCGGACCGCCCCCGGTTGCGCGGGGGATGGGGGGCGACGGCCGGTGTCGGGGGGCGAAGCGGGGCGCTTTCCCGCCAGTTCCCCCTCGATGGCCCGGGGGTCCATCCCCGACTTGCGGGCGAGATATTCTATATACCCCGACCGTTCGATCCGGTCGGCCGCCTGTTGGAGGTAGGGCAACGCCCGGCGGACCGTGGCGATCCGCTGCTCCAGGTCGGACAT
>JADGCD010000122.1:0-2669 GCA_015229165.1 Nitrospinota bacterium
CCATGAGGAGGCCCATAAACGCGACGAGCCCGGCGATCACCCCGGCCCGGCGTCGATCGACGGCCTCCGTCATCCCGCCGTTCCGACGTCCGCAAGGGCGGTCAGGGTGGCGGCCAGCTCTTTGCGGACGATGCCGAGCCGGTCGCGGCAGAGGTCGGCGTTCCCCTCCCGGGCGTCCTTTTCGATCAGATGGGCCACTTCGGCCAGCCGCTCGGCGCCGATGCTGCGGCTGGCCCCTTTCAGGGTATGGGCGGCCCGTTCCATGAGGGGAACGGCCTCCCCCCGCAACGCCTCGGCCAGCCGCTCCACCTGCGCGGGGAGGGTAGTGCGGGCGGTGGCGACGATCTCGGCGATGATCTCCGGGTCGTTCATGGCCGACTCCCGCAGCCGGGCAAGTGACAGGGTCTGGCTGTCGGTCGGGGCCGCGACCTTCTTGGGGGCGATGGCCTTGTCGGCCAGCCGGTTGGGGAAGTGGAGGGCCAGCGCGGCCTGAACCGACTCGCGGGTCACCGGTTTGGAGAGATAATCGTTCATCCCGTGGGCGAGGCACTTCTCCCGGTCGCCGGTTTTGACATGGGCGGTCATGGCGATGATGATGACGGGGGTAAGCCCTCCGGCCCGCTCCCGCTCCCGGATCGCCTCGGTGGCCTCGTAGCCGTCCATGTGGGGCATGGCGCAGTCCATGAGGATGACGTCGTACTCCCCGTTCAGGAACTTCTCCACCGCCTCGCGCCCGTCGTGGGCCACGTCGGCCACCACCCCGAGCGACTCCAGCAGGTAGAGGGCCACTTTCCGGTTGATGTCCACATCCTCCGCCACCAGACAGCGCAGGGGGTACTCCCATGCGCCGCTCTGCGGGCGCTCTCCGGCGCTCTTGGCCTTGCGCTCCCCCAGCCGGTGGGCGAGCGCCTCCTCCAACGCCCCCCGGAGCCGGGCCGGGTTGGCCGGGCGTCCGATGAAGACGGCGCCGCCGGCGTCGGCCATCTGCTCGGCGCTGAAAGGGGGGTCGGAGAATCCGGTGAAAACGACCCGGGTGGCGCCGCCGGAGCGGGCCACGATCCGCCGCGCTTCGGACAGCGGGGTCGGATCGGTGAAGGCGCTGTCGAGAATCACCAGATCGTAGGGGCGTCCCTGGGTATGGGCGCGGGCGACCCGCTCCACCGCGTCGCCGGAGGTGTCGGTCTCTTCGGCGGCGAAGCCGAGCGCTTCGAGACGCTCCCGGAAGATCGACCGTCCCAGCGTGTCGATCTCGGCCACCAGCGCCCGCAGGCCATGGAAGGAGACCAGCGAGGAGTGGGAAGAGGAGGAGCGGTCCAGCGGCAGCGCCAGGGTGACGGTGAAAACCGACCCTTCTCCCACCCGACTCTCGACCGTCACCTCTCCCCCCATCTTGCGGATCAGGGTTCGGGTGATGGAGAGCCCCAGCCCGGCCCCGCCGAAGAGCCGGGTGGTGGAGGCGTCGACCTGGGTGAAGCTGTCGAAAATGGCGTCGATCCGCCCTTCGGGAATGCCGATGCCGGTGTCCGCGACTTTCAGGGTCAGGTGGGAGCGCTCCTTCTCCCGGCGGGCGGCCAGGTCGATGAGGACGTACCCTTTGGCGGTGAACTTGACGGCGTTGCCGATCAGGTTGATGAGAACCTGACGGATCCGCATCGGGTCTCCCACCACCCGGGTGGGGGCGTCGGGGGCGACCCGGACATGGAGCGCGACCCCCTTCTCCCGGGCGGCGGCGCGGACGGTCTGGATCGACTGCCAGACCAGATCGACCATATCCACCGGCGTGTCCTCGAAGAGCAGCTTTCCCGCCTCGATCTTGGAGAAGTCGAGAATGTCCTCCACCAGCGCCAGCAGCGTCTGGGCCGAGTCGGAGATGGTCTGGGCGTAGTCCCGCTGGAGGGGGGAAAGCTCGGTGGCCAGCGCCAGGTTGGCCATGCCGATGACCCCGTTGAGCGGGGTCCTGATTTCGTGGGACATGTTGGCCACGAACTCCGACTTCATCCGGTTGGCCTCTTCGGCCCTCTCCTTGGACTCCCGCAGAAGGGCTTCGGCCTTCTTGCGTTCGGTGATGTCCCGCAGCGCCGCCACCCGCACCCGCTTTCCCCGGAACTCCACCGATTTCCCGCGAATTTCCGCCGGAAAACGTTCGCCGTTCTTCCGGATGAGGACCACCTCGTACGGCTCGCCGGAGTCGCTGGCCACCCGCTCCCGCGCCAGCGGCTCCGAACCGGCGTCGAGAAACTCGAAGGCGTTCCTCCCCACCAGCTCTTCCACCGAACCGCCGTACATCCGCCCCATCATCTCGTTGACGTCGAGGATCGTTCCCTGGTCGTGGAAGAGAATCCCCTCGAAGGTGGCGCTGGCCAGTTGGCGGAAGCGTCGCTCGCTCTCCGCCAGTTCGGCCGTCCGTTCGACCACGGTCTTCTCCAGCCACTCCTGCTGCCCCAAAAGCCGGTGGTCCCGGTCCTCCACCTGTTCGAGCATGTGGTTGAAGGCCACCGCCAGCGTCTTGAGCTCCTCCCCGCCCCCCACCGGCGCCCGCAGGCTGTAGTCGCTGCGCTCGGAGATGTCGGTGGCGATCCGGGCCAGCCGGTTCACCGGCTCGGTGATGAAGGCCCGCAGACGGACCGCCAGCAGCCCGGCCAGCAGCAGGGTGACGGCGAATATGGCCC
>JADGCD010000122.1:2699-6485 GCA_015229165.1 Nitrospinota bacterium
CCCGTCAGGCGGCGCAGGGGGCCCAGATCCGACGCGATGACGACCCATCCGAGGGTCTCCCCCTCCATCCGGACCGCCCGGCTGACGGTCAGCGCGTCGCGGCTCCACCGCTCCCCCTCGCCGAACCAGGTGGGCGCCTCTTCCACCGGACGCAACGGGTCCCGCTGGAAATGGGTGAAGAGCCGCCGTTCGGCGTCGTAGAGGGCGGCCCCGACCACCGACGAACGGACCTTGAGGGCGCCCAGCGTGGCGCCGGCGGCCACCGGGTCTTCGAAGACCAGCGCGGCGGCGGAGTGGTAGGCGGTGACGTTGGCCAGCGTGATCAGGTCGTCGACCTGCGATCCGCGCATGGCCCGGCTCTGCTGCCAGACGAAGACGCCGGTGGAAAGCGCCAGCGATCCGGCGGTGACGAACAGGACCAGCGCCAGAAGCTGCCAGCGGATCGAAAGCCGCTGGAACCGGGAGGAGAGCCCTTCGCCCACCCTACTCATCGACCCGCTCCGCCAGGGAAAGGAGCCGCGAGCTGATGACCAGCCCGGCGTCGCGGGCGGTGGCCAGGCTCACCGCCAGCCGGACTTTGCGGCTCTGCAGGAACATCTCGATGATCCCCCCCTCCCGGGCGAAGCGCTCGATGTCGGAGACGGTCAGGACGCCGGGGGAAAGGCTGCGGACCAGATCGCGCCAGCGGCTCTCCTCCGACCGGGCGATGAAGAGAATGCTGCACCCTTCCGGAGGGCGCGCCCCCGGAAGGATGCGCCGGATCGCCAAGGGGCGTCCCCCCACCTTTCTCCCGACCAGTTCGTCAAGGGCGCCGCCGAAGGGGTCCTCCCCGGCGACGCACAAGGTCGGCGTGGCAAGGGGGCCCTGGGGCCATTCGACGAAGCTGAAGAAGTGGTAAAGAAACGCCCCCTTCAGGCGGTACTCTTCCAGTCCCCCGTCGGCGCGCGCCTCTCCCGCCGCCGCCATCTGCAGCAGAAGCGTAAGCGCGAGGATTCCTCCCGCGCCGCCCCAACGCTTTGCCATCGTTTCCGCCACGGCCCGGTGAAAGGTTCTTTAGCCCGCCATGATCATTGGCGCCAGGTCATTTTCAGGAAGACGCTCCGCTGCGTCTCCACCGGGGCGCCATACCGCCCGTCCACGAATTCAAGTTCCCGTTCGCTCTGGAGACTCTTCCCCACCAGCGCCACGTCCAGATGGGCGTCGGGTCGCCAACCGAGCCGAAGGTCGAGCCGGGTCCGCTCCCCCAGGTCGAACTGGGGGGTGCGCCCGTACCAGCCGAAGGTGGCGTCCAACTCCACCCCGTGGGGGAGATCCATCTGCGACCGGAGGAGCGCCTGGCGCTGCGGGGTCGATTCCTTCCGGTAGGCGACGGTGGCGGTGTCGGTGGAGTCGGCGTCCAGCGCGGCTTCCACCTCCATGGCCGTCAGCCCCCGCGTGACCCGCCACCAGGCCACCGGCCGGACGGAGGTCGACAGCTCCCCCCCCGCCACGGTGGCCGAGCCCTTGTTGGCCTGATAGATGCGGGTCCGCCCGTCCTCGGTCTCGCCCCGCTCTTCCGTGGAGAGGTCGTCGTAGACGGTGTAGAAGAGGGCGAGGTCCACGCTCCCCCCCGTCGCCGTTTCGGCCCGCCACCCCAGTTCATAGGCCAACGCGGTCTCGGACGCCAGATCGGGGGCGCTGTCGAGCCGGTAATAGGAGGTGTCGATGATCAGGTCGTCGTCGGCCCGGGTGGGGGTCCGGACCGAACGGGTGACGGCGCCCCAGAGCCGCTGCCGCTCGGCGACATTCCCGCTTATCCGCAGGGTCGGCTGGAATTCGACGCCGGTGAAGTCGTTGTGTTCGACCTTGGACCCGACCACCAGGTCGGCCCCGTCGCCGAAGAGAGGGACCGTCGCCTGCGCGAAGCCGGAGTAGAGGTTGGTGTGAAGGGTCTGCGGCTCGAACCGGGCGTTGCTGGCGGCGTTCTGGTCGAACCGGACGGCGCGCCACCCGGCGCCCCCGTCCAGCAGAAGCCCGTCGAGATTCCAATGGCCGTGCAGGTCGGCGTCGAAGGTGTCGATGACGCTGCGATAGCCATCGACAACGGCGTATTGGTAGATCGTGTCGTAGTAGGCCTGGAAGGAGAGACGGGTCTCTTTGCCGACGAGCCGCTCGACGGAGGCCATCAGGTGGCCGCCGGAGAATTCGCTCTCGTGCCGCTCGTACCCTGTCCGGGTGGCGATCAGCTCGGCCCGGTCGCCGGTGGCGTACCCTTCGGTCTGAACCGACAGGGAGGTGTCGTCGTCCACGAAGCCGTCGTACCGGGCCCCTCCCCGGTTCATCGACATGCCGTCGCGGTAAAGATTGCCCTCCTTGTCCATCCCCCCTTCGCGGTTGAAGCTTTTCCCCCAGACCCGGTACGCCCCCTTCTCCCCGACGGCGTCGCCGTACCGGAGGGAGGCGCTCCCCCGCTCCACCGTTCCCACGGTCCCGGAGGCGAGCGCGCCCCGGGTCTCGCGGGCGTTGCGGGTGATGATGTTGATCACCCCGTTGACGGCGTTGGCCCCCCAGACGGAGCTCCCGGGACCGCGGATCACCTCGATCCGCTCCACGTCCTCCAGCAGGGTGTCCTGCCGGAGCCATTCCACCCCCCCGTGCAGGGGGGTATAGACGCTGCGCCCGTCGATCATCACCAGCAGCATGGAGTTGAACCGGCTGGTGAAGCCCCGCACCGAGACGGCGGTCCCCTGGGAGTCGAGACGGGCCACAAAGACGCCGGGAACCAGCGCCAGCGCGTCGGGGATGGTGGTGGCGCCGGAGCGGCGGATGTCTTCGGCGGTCAGCACGAAGATGGCGGAGGCGACGTCGAAGAGGCGCTCCTCCTTGCGGGAGACGCTGGTCACTTCCAGCGCGAGGAGGCTTTCCATGTCCATGGCGAGCAGGGCGTCCAGCGAGGCGTCCCGCGCCGGGGCGGCCAGCGCCTTCCCCGCCCCCGCAACAAGGAGAACGGTCAAGGAAAGGGCGACGAGGCGAGGGATCGGTGGCATAGACATTCCATGTTTGGGCGGATGGGTGATACTGCGGCGCATCGTTTTAGTTTATCCCACTGATTCGGCGTGGGCAAACCTTCATTCGCCCCCCCCTCCATCGTTGCCATCGTAGCCGATCCGGTCTACCATGTCTGTCCATGAACGTCACGATAGCCCCTTTCGACCTGACCTTCGGGCAGGAGTCGCCTTTCGTCTTCATCGGCGGCCCCTGCGTCATCGAAGACCGGGACCACGCCCTCTTCGCCGCCGAACGGATCGGAAAGGCCTGCGCCGGGGCGGGGGTTCCCTTCGTCTACAAGAGCTCTTTCGACAAGGCGAACCGCTCGTCGGCGTCGTCGTTTCGGGGGGTCGGCATCGACGAGGGGCTGATGATCCTCGAGAAGGTGAAGGGGGAGCTGGGCGTGCCGGTCCTCTCGGACATCCACTCGCCCGAGGAGGCGAAGACGGCCGCGTCGGTTCTCGACATTCTCCAGATCCCGGCGTTCCTCTGCCGCCAGACCGACCTGCTGATGGCGGCGGGCGCCACGGGGCGGGTGGTGAACGTGAAGAAGGGGCAGTTCATGGCGCCCTGGGACATGGGGAACGCCGTGGAAAAAGTCCGCGCCGGGGGGGGCGACCGAATCCTGCTGACGGAGCGGGGAAACAGTTTCGGCTACAACACGCTGGTGGTCGACATGCAGGGCTTGCCGCAGATGGCCCGCTTCGCGCCGGTGATTTTCGACGCGGGGCACTCGGTCCAGAAACCGGGGGGGCTGGG
>JADGCD010000123.1 GCA_015229165.1 Nitrospinota bacterium
CGTGGGGGATGGCGCCGGAGAGCCGCCCCGGCTTCGGGTCGCGCACGATCCACGGCAGGGCGACGAACGCCGCATAGCCGACGCCGAACAGGAGCCAGAGCCGCTCCGGCGGCAGGCCGCTTGCCGCCATGACCGGGAACGGGAAGAGGTAGAACCAGTCGACCGGCGCCTCCCCCACCAGCGTGGCCAGATCCATGGGTCCGGCGCTGGTGGCGGGCACGACCAACGAACCGGCGAGAAGCAACAGGAGAATCGGGACGCCCAGCGCCCACGGGGGGCGGACCAGAGGACGACTCACCCGGATACAGTGGACCCACGCCAGTAGCAGAAGCAGGCAGGGAATCGCCAAATGAAGGTAGTTGAGGATCTGCAACGATGCCGGGGCCACCATGTCGTTGCGCAAGAGGCTCCGGGAGAGGGGCTCCACGTTGATCGGCGCCGCGTCGAACAGCAGGGCCACCATCCGGGCGGTGTACTGGGCCACCCGGTCCCACACCAGCAGGTAGCCGGTGACCCCTTCGAACCAGACCGTCGGCAGTATCAGAAGCCCGGTGAACCAGGCGAGCCACCGGTGGCGGCGGAACCGGTCGGAGAAGAGGACCTGGGCCACATGAAGGACGATGACCAGCATCAGCGCGTCGGAGGCGTAGCGGTGAACCGAACGGATGACGCCGCCGTACCACCACTGGTCGACGGTGATCCGCTCCACCGACGGATAGGCTCCGTGCGGGGAGGGATCGTAGAAAAGGAACAGGTAGGCGCCGGTTCCGAGCAGAATCCAGAAAAGGAAGAAGGTGATGGCGCCCAGGTAGTAGAAGGGGTTCAGCCCCGCGCCGAACGTCCGGTCGAGAAGCCGCTGCAACCGGGTCAGCAGGAACGCGCCGGGACGCAAGACGACCGGCAGCAGGGTCGCGGGACGCCTAAGGGGTGCGGACATGGATCAGGCGGTCGGGCGGACGCAGCGGACGACCGACGCCCCCCGCACAGCGCCGACGAGACGGCGTCCGAAAGCCATAAGCGGCCGACGGGCGAGGAACAGCAGCGTCCCCATAATCAGGAGGTATTGGACCAGAATGGCCGCCACGAAGGGGCCGTTGATCCGGTAGGTCTTCGTCACCGGGTCGTAGCTGGAGCAGTAGAGCATCAGCTTCGAGGCGACGTCGGACAGTCGAGCCCCAAGGGGACGTCCTTCGAGGAGGGACCGGACAGCGGCGTTGACCTCGGCGGGATCGTAGTCGACGCCATAAAAATGGGCCGCCACGGTCCCGTCGGGGCCGATGAGGGTCATCCGGTTTAGATGCTCGAACCCGATGACGCCCTTTTGGTAGGAGAAGCCGAGGTCGGCGGTCATCTTCGCCAGCGTCTCCCGATCGGCCGAGACGAAGCGCCACCGGTCGAACGAGGGGGTGAACTGCCCGCCGTAGGTCCGCAGCTCTCCGGGGGTGTCGTTCTCGGCGTCGATGGTCACGGAAAGCCCGGTCACTCCGTCGGCCAGATCGGCGTCGAGACCTGCCATCACGCGGCGGAGGCTGTCGTTGATGAGAAAGCAGGGGCCGTGGCAGTCGATGTAGAAAAAGGTCAGGAGAATTACCTTCCCCCGCAGGGAGTGAAAGGGAACCAGCTCCCAGTCCTGGTCGACGATCTGGTAGTTGCCGACGGTGCGACCAACGGTCGCCTCGCTGTTCGCAAGGGCGCCGGGGGAGTCGGCCGCACGGGCCCCCTCCCCCGTCCCCGCGACGACAAGGAACAGGATCGACGTGGAAAGCAGGCGTCTTACCCGATTTTCCATATGTCGGTCAGGTACTTCCAGTTCAGGAAATAGAGCAGCGCAAAGGTTCCGAAAAAGATCATGATGAGGACGAACGAGCCTTTCGGCTTGTGTTCCTCCCTGTCGAATTCGCTCATGTAGAATCCTCCACCCGTTTCGGGTTTATCCTTCGATTTTCTTGCCGACCAGCAGCGTGCCGACGGCCACGGCGCAGAACATCGCTCCGCCGACCACCGCCACCACCGCCGCAATCCCGGTCACCGCCAGCGCCATGTCGACGATGGGGTCGAACGAGACCTGGAACGGACCGTCCACGCCGTTCATGTCCCAACTGCGCCGGGGGACGCCGAACCGTCCGGCGATGATCATGCCGATGCAGACCACGTACATCGAAAGGCCGAAGACGTAGGGCTGGAGCCGGGCCACCGTCGGGAAGGCCACTTCCCGCTGGAAGATCAGCGGCAGGACGTAGTAGGTCACCCCCATGAAGGCGACCGTCGTCCCCACCACCACCGTCGCGTGGAAATGCCCCGGAATGGCCAGCGTGTTGTGGACGATGATGTTGATCTGCTCGGTGCCGTAGACCACGCCGGTGATCCCGCCGATGAACCCGAATCCGACCAGCGAAATAAAGAGGGACGACCAGGCCGGATTCCCCCAGGGCGCCTTCTTAAGCCACTCGAACAGCCCCTTGGTATACCCCTGCTTGCGCAGGGCCACTTCCGTAGCGGCGGGAACCGAGTAAGCGTGGATCATGCTCGCCAGCACCGCCAGATGCATGAAGTAACCGGTGTTCCACGACTTGTGGGCCGCCGACAGCCCCGGATCGACCAGCAGGTGATGCTCCGAGGCGATCATGATGAAAAGGCCGTACAGCACGAAGGCCGAGCGGGAGACCTTCTCGTTGAGCGGAGTCGCCCCGACGGTGAGGGTTCCGAGCAGGTACCAGATGGAGACCATGGCGCAGACGTTGATCTGCTGGGTCGAGTGGCCGAAGCCCCAGAAGAGGAGGCGGTAGATCTCCGCGTCCATCATCGGGACCAGCCCCAGCGCCCAGAGCCAAGTGGGAATGAAGGCGGCGGCGCCGTGGGCCAGCGTCACGATGGCGATGAGGGCGGCGATGGCGGCGCCGAACGTCACCAGCGGGATCGACCCTTCGTAGGTCTTCTCCACCCGGGCGGCGTTGACCGTAGCAAAGAAGACCACGCAACCAAGGATCGCCCCCACGGCGAACAGGATGATCCCCAGGTAGTACCAGTGGTCGGCCTGCAACGGGACGTAGGAGGTGAACATGACGTCGGCCCGCCCCAGCAGGATTTCGACCGCCACCATGGCGGCTCCGACGAACATCAGGACGTACTGTGTCCACGCCAGCCACGGAACCGCCAGCCGGGTGTTCAGCAATATGGCCGAGGCGAAGTAGAGGACCGCCATTTCGAAAAAGACGATCCAGGCCACCAGCATGGCGATCCCGTGCAGGGTCAGCATCCGGTAGAACCATTCGTCGTTGAGCAGGTGGACCGCCTGCCAGCGGGTAAGGGCCAGGGTCAGCGCCACGATCCCCCCAACGAGGAGGAAAACGATGGCGGTGACGGCGTTGATCTTGATGAGTCCCTGCGCCGGAAGATGGACTTTGAGTCCGGTCGCGGGACAGGTGCGGAAAAGCGCGGCTGCGGTAGTCATTTCATCCCCCCCTTATGCGGGATCGACGATGAGCTTGCCGATCATGCCGTGATGGCCGATGCCGCAAAACTCGTTGCAGATCACCCGAAATTCCCCGGCGGAGGTGGGGGTGATCGTAAGGACATAGTCGTAGCCGGGAACCACTTCGAAGTTGATGTTGATCGGGAAGATCGAGATGGCGTGCACCATGTCCACCGAGCCCAGATGGAGCCGGTAGGTGGCCCCCTGGGTCAGCTTCAGGATCGGATCCCACTGCCACTGGGCGCCCCGGAGGAAGATGTCGCTTCCCGGCGGCGGCGCCACGACGGCGATGCCCTGCACTTCGCCGACCTTGTACTGTTCGATGAAGGCGTCGGTCAGCGCCGCGTAATTGTCTCCGCTGATCCGGTAATACTCCTGCGAGGAGTTCTGGTCCCCCACCACATGCCAGACCGGCATGATGAGGGTGATGGCGATACACCAGACCAGGGCGACCCCGATCCAGATTTTCTCTTCCCTGTGGACCGGCGTGTTCCACCAACCGGGCTTGACGGCGTAAATGCTCATGTCGCTCTCCTTTCCCGGTTACGGATGAAGCATCGGGTGCGGAGGGACGGAGCCCAGCTCCACCAACCCCCAAATGGTGTAGGAAAGAACCATCACCACCGCCCCCAGCAAAAAGATGAGATGGAGATCGTCCATGAACACTTCCCAATAGGACCGTTTCTTCGACGGTTCCCCGTCCCTGCTATCCTTTTCCATATGCCTCCTTTCGAGCCCCCATCCGCAGGAGGAACGCCCCACCTGCGGCCCGAGAACGAACTGCGTAACCCAAGCGTACGCGCCGGAAGGAAAAGGAAGTATGACGACCGTCATGTAAAGCGGGAATTGTGTTCGCCGAAGCGGCGTTACCGAAGATTTACCGATGCGCCCCGTCCCGACGCTGCCGGTACGCCTGCTTGTTGGCCGACTCCACCGCCGGATCGCGCAAGAGGAGCGATGCAGGAAAAGGCCCCCGTAGCATCCCGAACATCTTCAACTGGTAGAGGAGCCGGGGGGAATCGCCGTAGCAACGCCCCCAACAGCTATGGGTGGTGGTCATGTCGCGGCCGGTCTGGGAGGGGGGGCCGTAGGTTTCGGCCAACTCCGCAAGGAGCGCCACCGGGTCGGGAAGGTCGGCGTAGTTTTTGACCCGTTCGATGAAGAAAGCCTTCTTGCCGAGGGCGTCGCCGGTGAAGAGAATCGTGACATCGTTGATGGTGGCCCGATAGCCGACGATCATCCCCGGATCGGGGGTGACGGCCACAGTCTTGATCCATGGATTCAGCTCCCGCGCCTCGTCGAGAGTCATTCCGAGCCGGAATCCGTCGATGGCGAAGGAACGGACGTCGACCTCCCCCGCCAGCGCCCCCGCCGGAAAGCAGAGCGTCAGCAACACCGCCAGAATCGACCGCATAATCCCCTCCGTTCTCCTCTCCGATGGTAGACACATCCCCGTAGAAGCGTCATGACCGGAGTCATGTTCCGGGTTGAGCGCCGCCCGCCCCTGCCGGAACCGGTATAATGGGCGAAGCGAACAACCACCGGAGGAAGCCATGTCCATCACCAAAGAAGAGCTGATCGCCAAGCTCAACAAAGATCTGGAGTGGGAGTACGCAGCCGCCGTCCAGTATGTCCAGCACGCCGCCGTCCTGACCGGGCCGAAATACAACGCCACCCAGAAAGAGCTGATCGTCCACGCCAACGAGGAGCTGGCCCACGCCATCTCCATCGCCGTGCAGATCGACTACCTCGGCGGCGTTCCTTCCATCAAGGTCGAAAAGGTGGAGACCGCCCCCGACGCGGTCACGCTACTTACGCAAGACCTGAAAGGGGAACGGCACGCCATCGAGAGCTACCAGCAGCGGATCGCCGAGGCGGAGTCGCTGCGCCTCTACGGCCTGCGCCGTGCGCTGGAGGACATCCTGATCCAGGAAGAGGAGCACGAGCGGGACATCGCCGCCGCCCTGGCGGAGTAGACCCCGGCTACAGGAGACGGGGGCGGGGGAAAAGACCCGTAAGGGTCCGGTCGAGAGCGTTGGCGAAGGATTGTTGATCGTTCTTCCCCCAAGGGCGCGGCCCCCCCGTCTCCACCCCGGCGCCGCGCAGGTCGGCCATGAAATCGCGCATCGAGAGCCGCTCCCGCACATTCTCCGCCGTGTAGAGATGCCCGCGCGGATCGAGCGCCGTCCCTCCCCGCTCCACCACCATCGCAGCCAGCGGAATGTCGGCGGTGATCACCAGATCCCCCGGCGCCATATGGTCGGCGATCCATGCGTCGGCCACGTCATGCCCGCCTGGGACCAGCACCGACCGGATCAGCTGCGACGGCGGCGTCCAGAGGGGCTGGTTCGCCACCAGAACCAGCGGCGCGCCGATCCGTTGCGCCGCCCGGTAGAGGATCTCCTTCACCCCGCGCGGGCAGGCGTCCGCGTCGATCCAGATGGTGGAGCCTTTCGACTTGGTCATAAGCGTATACCGTACCGCTTGTTGTGGAAAAAGCGTTATCGAGCGCCCCCGGCAATTGTTTCGGTTTCCGTTCCGGGGGCATTTTGCAGGCTCCGGTAGGAGAAGGGAGCCGAGGGAGCGGAGCGTACACGCGAGTACGTGAGCATCCCGAGGCTTCTTTCGACACCCCGGAGCCAACGCAGATAGCTTTTTATACCACCAACGCCACCCCTTTCTCCCGTCGGCGCAGGTGACCACCGCCTCCATCGAAGCGATCGGTTGGCCGGTCCGGTGGGCTTCTTCGGTGCGGCGCATCCACTCGGCTCGCAGCCCCTCCCGGTAGGCCGGGTCGGGATAGGCCCGGGGCCACCACTCCTCCACCGTCGGCAGATCGTCCTTCGTATAGCCGAACAACTCCACGAACCGCCGGTT
>JADGCD010000124.1 GCA_015229165.1 Nitrospinota bacterium
CCCTGCTCGTCATCGGCGGAGGGGCGTGGCAGTTGAGCCGGATATTGGCGACGTTGGCCGGGGCCGACCTGAAGCAGAGCCTGACGGTCTACCTCGGCTCGTGGCTGATCCTTCTGGGCGCCGGGATCGTCCTCCGGCTGGCTCTGGCGGGGCTTGCGGGATAACCCCTACCCGACCGGCGGAGGGGTCGCCCGAGATCCTTCCCCGAACCCTCCCGCCACTTTGCGCAGCGCCCCCTTGAGCAGCCGCCAGACCCGGGGGACGAACCAGAGGGCGAACAGGAAGAAGGCGGCCACGAATCCGGCCATGACCCACGGATGGTTGAAGGCGACCCAGAGGGCGGTGACGGCGGCCACGTCCTCAATCACCGACGCCGCCCAGTTGGAGAATGGCTCCGGGCTGGTATTGATGACCAGCCGGGCGCCCGCCTTGGTGGCGTGGGCGGAGCCGGCCACCGCGCCCCCCAGCAGGAACGCGACGATCTGCGCCTCCTGGCTCACCTCTCCCACCGCCTGCGCGGCGAGGATGGCCCCGGCGGGTATCCGGATGAACGTATGGACGGCGTCCCAGCCGCTGTCGAGGCCGGGAACCTTGTCGGCGAAGAACTCGATGAAGAACATGACCAGCGCCGCGAGGATGATCCCGTCGCTCTGGAGAACCTGCAATTCGGGGGGAAGGACCATCGACCCGGTGGCGCCCATGATGCCGAGGACGGCGACGGTGGCGTAGAGGTTCACGCCGGAGGCCCAGGCGACCCCCATGCCGGTGGCGATGACGGCGATGGCTTCCATGGTCTCTCTCCCGTTGAGGTGCGTTTCTGTGTTGATAATACGGCCAGCGGTGAGGGAGTGGACCTTTTTTTCGCCTGACGCTTCTGCTAAGGTCGTCTCCACACCAACGAGGAATGACCATGACCGAACGGGCATCCACCGGCGTGGCCGGTCTCGACGAGGCTCTCGGCGGAGGATTGATCCCCGGAACGGTGACCATCGTCCACGGCGCCACCGGAGCGGGAAAGACGCAGCTCGGCGTCGCCTTCGCGGCGGCTGGGGCGCCCCGGGGGCTCTTCCTCGACCTGAACGCGAGAGGCGACCGGCAGGGGCATCACGACTACGCCCGCCGCATGGCTGGATGGGCGCTGGCCGACTGCGACATCGCCTCCCTGACGCCGACGGCGGCCCTTGGCGCCGCCGGGGGGCCGGGCGATTTCGCGGCGGTGTTCGAAGGAATGGGAAAGCGCCCCCACCGTGAGCAGGTGTCCGACCTCGAATGGCTCGACTGGAACGTCCGGCTCCAGTCGGTGTTGCAGGCGACGGGGCTCTTCTTCCTTTCGTCGTTCATGGCGGGACGCCGCGCCGTGGTGGTGGACGGACTGGAGCCGACCGACCACGCCGTCGATTCGGCCCAGTACGAGTTCTTCGAATATCTGGCCGAACAGGTCTTCCACCGGCGCCCCGACCTGCTGGCCAAGGAAGCGTTGCGGGAGAACTATCGCCGGTTCTCGCCGGAGGTGGAGCGTCGCCCCTACGACCCGCGCCAGGTGACGGTGATGGCCATGGCGACCGCGCGGGAAATGTCGCTCGACGCGATGATCGACCGGTCGCTGGCGGAGGGGGATCTTTACGCGGTGGCCAACACGGTGATTCTGATGGGGCGGATACGGGAGGGGAGCAAGATAGGCCGGCTCGGCCTGCTCGGACGAGATCGTCCCCTACACCATCGACGACCGGGGGATCGTCGTTCTTCCCTGAAACGCCCCCCCTCAGTTCGATCAGATATTACACCCGCCCCTTTTTCGCCAGACGGTATGGCCGACGGGAGCGGTCGCCCCTATGATCCCCCCATGGAACAGCAGACACCGATCCCCATGGAAGCCCGCTCGCTGGCGGAATCGCTGGCGCCGGTCGGCCTTGCCCCCCGCTTTTCGCGGCGAGCCCTCCTGCTCTGGCGGGGGCTGGCGGAGCTGTACGGCTCCACGCTGTTCGACCGGCCTTTGGGCTGGAGCGACCGGGACACCTACGAGCAGCTCCTCGACCGCCCGGTCATGGCGCCGTCCGTTCCCCCGTCCGCTGGGCCACCCACGCCGCCAGCGGTTCGATCCCGTTCCGGTCCACAAGGGCGCCCAGCCGGTTCATGAAATCGCCGTGGGCCGCCACGTAGTCGAGAACGGCATCGACCACGGCGACAACCTCCTCCCCGGTGGCGACGGTCATCAGGGGAGTGGCGATCCGGGGGCGGAAGCCGTTCATCCCGCCGACCATGATCTTGTACCCCTCTCCCCCGGCGACAATACCTATGTCCTTCGTGGCTGGCTCCGAACAGGAGCGTTGGCATCCGGCCACGCCGATGACCACTTTCGCCCCCCCGGTCTCCCGGTCGGCGAACCGGCGCTCCAACTCCTCCGCCAGCCCGAGGACCGGCTGTTTGAACCGCTGGCAAAACGTTTCGGCGGAGCAGAGCTTGACCGGGCGAACACCCCCCTTGGCGAAGTTGATGGGGGAATAGCCGGACGCCGCAGCGGCCGCGTCCCGTTCGAGGGGCCGTTTTCCCTCCCAGACGAAGACCATCTCGCCGGGGAGTTTGACGGTGGTGGCGCCGTGGGCGCGCATGACCTCCACCAGCCGCGCCAGCTCTTCGATGTCCGTCCCGCCGGGTGAAAAGCGGGGGGCGAAGGTGGTGTGAAGCGATTCGTCGTCCTGGTCGATGGGGGGGCGCATGGCGTTCAATCCGTACAAATGGGTAGCTCCCTCCAGCCTAACTGAAGGGAGCGTTCGATACCATGACCCGGGTCACAACGTCACCTCCGGCCGCGGACAGGACGGCGAAGACACCCTGCGACAGGGAATGCGCGCGCGGGCTAGAAGCTGCCGAAGTCGTCGTCAAGTCCCGCGTTCTCAGCCGCAGCCTTCGCCTGTTGCGCCGAGCCGTTCCCGCCACCGTGACGCCGGAAGAAGTGACCGTACTTCGTGTCTTCCTTGCGGATGTGGTTGTCGAGCCAGTCCCGCAGGAAGCCGAGGAGCTGGTAGAGGGAAGGCCCCTCCCCTTTCCCCTGGCTCTCGAGGAACTTGCCCACCTTGCGCAGCAGATCCTCGTGAATTCCCTTGTGGGGAGGGAACTCGTTGAAGCCGATCTTCTGCATGAAAGCCTCCTCGTCCGAGAGGTGCTTTTGCGCATACTCCACCAGACTTCCCAGAATCTTGTCCACCGACCCCGGCGCGCCCCCCGCCTTGATGTCGGCGTGCAACTCGTTCACCAGTTGGAAAAGCTTCTGGTGCTGCTGGTCCATCTCGGCCACCCCGGTGCCGTAGACGTTGGCGTCCCATTTGATGAAATCGGCCACCGGCCCCCGCTTCGGCGCGACGGGAGCGGGCGCCGCCGCCCGACGGGGCGCCCCCTTGGCCGCGGGGGCCGACGCACGAGGCGCCGCCACCGGTTTGGTCGCAGGGGGAAGAGCCTTCGACGGGACCGGCCCGCCGTCGTCGGAAAGGGCGAAGCGGGAGAGCATCTCCTTCAGGTTCGTCGCCTCCCCCGACAGAGCCGCCGAGGCGGAGGCCGACTGCTCCGAGATGGAGGCGTTCTGCTGGGTGATATGGTCGATCTCCGAGAGCCCCTTGCGGATTTCGGAGATGCCGGTGGCCTGGTCGGTGTTGGCCCGGGCGATCTGCCCGATGAGACCGCTGACCTTGGTGAACGACTGGACGATCTCCTCCAGCGCCGAGGCGGTCCGGTCGGCGATGTCGGCGCCGTTCTGGACCTTCTCCACCGAGCCCTGGATCAGCGCCGCCGTCTCCTGCGCCGCCCGGGCGGAGCGTCCCGCCAGGTTGCGCACCTCTTCGGCCACGACGGCGAAACCCTTGCCGTGGCGCCCGGCCCGGGCCGCCTCGACCGCCGCGTTGAGGGCCAGCAGATTCGTCTGGAAGGCGATCTCGTCGATGACCTTGATGATCTTGCTGATGTTCTGGCTGGAATCGTTGATGGCCGACATCGCCGAGACCATCTCCTTCATCCGGGAGTTCCCCTCCACCGCCACCAGACGGCTCTGCTCGGCCAGCGAGCTGGCGTCGCCGGCGTTCTTCGCGTTCTGGTTGACCTGCTCGGCGATATGCTGGGTCGAGGCGGTGATCTGCTCCAGCGCCGAAGCCTGCGACGCCGAACCGTCGGAAAGGTTGTGGGCCGAATCGGAGACCATCTTGGCCCGGGAGGCGATGATGTCTCCGGCCCGGTTGATCTCGGAGATGAGGCCGTTGAGGTCGGTCTTCACCCGGGCCAGCGCTCCGATGACGACGTCGTCCTTCCCCCGCTGCTTGGCGTCGAAGGTCAGATCCCCCTCGGCCAGCCGCTGCAGGGCGCCCACCACCTCGAACTGGAGGTTGTCGGCGAACTCGTCGAGCGCGCGGGCCATCTGTCCCACCTCGTCTTCGGTGTTCATGTTCATCCGGCGGTCGAGCTTGCCGATCCCCATCTCCTTGAGCATGTCGACCACCTCGTTGAGGGGGCCGGTGATGGAGCGGGTCACCAGCACCGTCGGGACGATGCCGACGAAGATGGCCATGATGATCATGATGGTGGAGGCCAGGTTCGCCTCGCTGAAGAGCCCTTCCGCCCTGCCGGCCAGATTCTCCGAAGCGGCGCTGGTGGCGTCGGTCATCTCGAGAATCGTCTCCGACATGGCCGACGTGTCCCGCTCGATGACCGCCACCGCCCGGACCACCTGTTCGAGCCGGGCGGCGTACAGTTCGAACCCTTCCACCAGATCGTTGGCCTGCTTGGTGTCACCGACCGCCTGGCGAAGCTGCTTCACGAAGGCCATCAGGTAGCCGAACCGCTTCTCCATGTCCTGCACCGAGGCCAGGTCGTTGGCGGCCAGATACTTCTCGTACCGTTTCTGGATGTCGCCAAACAGGACCCGGACTTCGGACAGGGCCCGCCCCTCGACGCCACCGGCGCCGATGGTCGAAGCGGCCTTTTGCAGCTCGACCGCCAGCAGCGACGTCTGGCCGTCGATCTCCTTCTTGACCGCCTCCAGCGTGCCGCTGTCGCCGGTGAGGGAGTCGTAGCGGGTCTTATAGGCCCCCAGCGCCCCCCGGACCCGATCCAGCAGGCGGGTCTCCTCTTCCTCCAGCAGGCCGGTCTCGTAGATCGCGTTGAAGTCCCGGTCGAACTCCTGCAGCAACGTCCGGGCCTTCTCGCTCTGGCGGGCGCCGAACTCCGGGTCTTTCACCCCATACAGTAGAAAGCCGGTCTGGGCGGCGTTAAGCTGGCTGGCCATGGCGTTGAGTTCGAGCAGGCGCCAGTTGAGGTCGGAAACGCCGGTCAGGCGGGAGATGTAGAGATAACCCGACGCCCCGAGAATCATCGCCAGCAGCAGGAGACTGCCGTGGCTGTTGTACAGCTTCAGGTTGATGGAGAGCTTTCGGGCGGCCGCTCCGAAGGTGAAGAGGAGCGGCGTGACGATCAGCACCGCCACCAGAATCTGGAGAATCCAGAAGATGCGGGAATAGCCCTCCGTCCCGCTCCCCCGGCTCCCGGAGTCCATTTGATCGGACAGCCCCCCGGAGGCGGCGCCTTTCTTCTGCGACGCGAGCCAGTCGGTCGTGAGAAGCGCGCGAACCTCCGCATCGGCCAGCGACACCGGCTCGGGCGAAATGGAGGCATAGGCCCGCTCAAGTCCGTCGTCGGAAGCGGCGATGGCGGGGGCCGAAAGGAGCCCCAGCGCGACAACGGCAACAAGAATAGCGGATTTCAGGTATCTCTTGAGCGCCACGACCCCCTCCTGGCTTCCAAAGAATTTCCGCTACCTTACCCTATATTGACCCTTGGCACAACGGGTTATCCCATCCGCTTGACGGTGGCCTTGCACCCCTTTCCCCCTTCGGCCAACGTTTCGGTCACGCCGTAGCTCCCCCCGAGCCCCTCCACGAATCCGGCGATCCACCGATTATTGAGGCGGCACATCACCGCCGGATCGACGCCGGTGAAGGACCAATTGGCCATGTGGTTGCAGGTGGAGTGGAGGTAGTCGAACCCCTCCCCGGACGGCAGGGGAGTGAAGGTGGCCGGGGGATCGCACGGCATTCCTTCAAGTTGCGTATCGTTCAAAAGCCGTCCGATATCGGCGATCGAAGGGGGATTCTCTCCGGGCGCCAATCGTCCGGCCACCAGTCGGCCATGACGGGCGGCGCTCTCCATAAGGAGGTCCAGACGGTCCCCCCCCCGCTCCACCACCGAGGCTTCGAACACCTGAACCCGGGTGATGAGCCCCTGCAGGAACTGGTGTATCGAGCGAGCGCCGACCAGAGCGGCAAGATCCTTCCCCTGTAGCC
>JADGCD010000125.1 GCA_015229165.1 Nitrospinota bacterium
CCCCCCCCCGCTTTAGTATACTTCTTCATTTACGATCAACAGGATAGCGAGCGATGAAAGCCCTCATTCTGGCCGGTGGCCGCAGCCCCAACATGGCGCCCTTCTCCGCCACCCGGCCCAATCCGCTGATCCCGGTCGACGGCGCGACCCTCATGGATCACACGCTCGGTCTCCTGAAACAGGCGGGGGTGAACCTCGCCCACATTGTCGTGGGCCACGAGAGCGCCCAGATGGTAAACGCCATCCCCTCCGACCATCCCTCCGGCGTGAAGGTCCACTTCGTCGAGCAGACCCGGGGCTCAGGGATCGGCCACGCCGTGGCGGCGGCCAAGGACCGGTTCGCCCCCGGCGAACACTTCCTGCTGGTCTACGGCGACACGTTCACCGCCGACAACATCTTCTCCTACGCCTTGCAGACCTACAGCCTCCACAACGAAACCACCGCCGCCATCTGCCACACCGCAGCCAGCGAAAAATACGGCAACGTCTACCTGGACACCGACGCCCGGATCACCCGCCTCATCGAGAAGCCGAAAAAGGAAGAGGGGCTCTACAACTACGTTCTGACCGGCGTGTTCGTTGTCAGCTCCACCCTGTTTGACCATCTCGACAAAAACGGCCTCGACATGGCGGCGGCGCTCCGCTCGCTTATTAAGAAGGAGACCGTCCGGGCCGCCATCTGGGACGGCGACTGGCTCGACCTGGCCTATCCCTGGGACATCCTGACGGTCAACAAGATCTGCATGGACCAGTGGCGCGAAGCCCGCATCCACGAGAGCGTCTCCATTCCCCAGGCCGAACTGCGCGGGCCGGTGCGGATCGAGAAAAACGTCGAGATCTGCTCCGGCGTGGTGTTGCAGGGGCCCCTTTTCATCGGCGAGGGGAGCTTCATCGGCCATCACGCCATCATCCGCCCCTACAGCTACATCGGCCCCGGCTCCGTCATCGGGCGGGGCGCGGAGGTCAAGAACGCGGTCCTGTTCAAAAACGTCCGGGTCGGCAGCCAGTCGTTCATCGGCGACTCGGTCGTCGGCGAAAAGGCCAACTTCGGCCCCGGTTGCATGACCATCAACACCGACAACGCCGCCGGAGGCGTCTGCGTGCGGATCGGCCGCAAGAAGGTCGCCAGCGGCTTCGCAAAGCTGGGCGCCTTCATCGGCGACGGCGCCGTCGTCGGCGCCTCCAACACCATCGCCGCCGGAACGGTCGTCGAGGCGGGACGCAAGATCGACCACAACATCTCGGTCCGCTAAGGGCGGCCGGACAGGAACGAAAGACCACTCTGCCATGTGCGGTATCGCCGGGATCGTCTCCCTCAACGACATATCCGAAAAGCTGGTCGGCGCCATCAAGAGCCTCGAATACCGGGGCTACGATTCGTGCGGCGTGGCCATGATCGAAGGGAAGGGCCGGAAAGTCGCGGTCCGCAAAAACATCGGTTCCGTGGACGAGGTGCGCGACCGGGAGCGGCTGGCCGAGATGCGGGGAACCATCGGCATCGCCCACACCCGTTGGGCCACCCACGGCGGCGTCACCGCCGCCAACGCCCATCCCCACTGCTCCTGCGACGGCGCCTTCGCCATCACGCACAACGGGATCATCTCCAACTACGGCCACCTGCGGGAGATTTTGAAGGCCAAAGGCCACCGGTTCCTCTCGGAAACCGACACCGAAGTCATCGTCCACCTGATCGAAGAGCATTACAAGACCACCCGGCAGGTCGAGAGCGCCTTCGTGGCCGCCCTCAAGGAATTGCAGGGCACCTTCGCCGTGGCCATGATCACCCGGCGCGAACCGGACCGCATCTATTGCGCCCGCAGCGAGAGCCCCCTGATCATCGGCATCGCCGCCGACGCCCACTACATCGGGTCCGACTTCAACGCCTTCATCGCCCACACCAAGACGGCGCTCATCATGGACGACAACGAGTACGCCGTGGTCACCCACGACAGCTACGCGTTGAAGCGCCTTTCCGACGGCAGCCCCATCAGCCGGGCCGTGCAGGAGATCCAGTGGGACCCGGAGATGTCGCAGAAGGGGGGGTTCCCCCACTACATGTTGAAGGAGATCTACGAGCAGCCGCAGGTCGTCAACCATGCGCTGGACATCGATCGCGAGGCCATCCGGGGGCTGGCGGAAAAAATCCTCGCCGCCGACAAAATCTACTTCACCGGCGTCGGCACCACCTTTTATGTCGTCCAGCTTGGCCAGTACTATTTCAGCCGGTACGCCGGAATAACTCCCTCCATCGTCAGTTCCGACGAGTTCCGGTTCCTCGCCTCCGTGGACGAGAAGACCCTGACCCTTGCCGCCTCCCAGTCGGGCGAGACCTACGACACCCTGACGGCGCTTCGCTTCACCAGGGAGCGGGGGGGCGCCACCGCCGCCATCGTCAACGTCATGGGCTCTTCCATGGCCCGGATTGTCGACCACCTGATTCTGCAAGGCTCCGGCCCCGAAATCTCGGTCATCAGCACCAAGGCGGCCATCTCGCAGATGATCATCCTGACCCGGTTGGCGTTGGAGACCGGCCTCATGAACGGAACTCTCACCCAAAAGCAGTACGACCAGCATCACCGCGACCTGCGCAAGCTGCCCGCCCTCATCGAGAAGATCCTCAACGAAAAGTCGGGCTTCATCCATACCGTCGCCCGGTCGCAGGCGCACATCAACCACTGGCTTTTCCTCGGACGGGGGCATTTCTATCCCATCGCCCGGGAGTCGGCCCTCAAGATGAAGGAGGTCTCCTACCTCCATGCCGAAGGGATGCCCAGCGGCTTCCTGAAACACGGCACCATCGCCCTCATCGACGAGCGGCTCAACTCCGTCGTCTTCGTTCCCCCCAAAGAGGAAGGGGATCTCTATACGTTGACCCTCTCCTCCGCCGAGGAGATCCGCGCCCGCAACGGCTACGTCCTGGCCATCGCCTTCGCCGACCGGGTGAAGAAGGAGCTCCCTTTCACCGAAGCCATCGTCCTCCCCGCCTGCGCCCTTCTGACCGCGCCGTTCCTCGAGATGATCGCCGCGCAGCTTTTCTCCTACTACACCGCCGTCACCCTCAAGCGCAACGTCGACCGCCCCCGGTCGCTGGCCAAGTCGGTCACGGTCGCGTAAGGTCATGGGGGTCAGGCTTCAGGGAACCGACGGCGTCCGTCGCGTCGTCCGCCCGCACGACGATCCGACGATCGCCGGACTCACGCCGCAGGAGGCCTTCCTGCGCCACGACGTCATCACCGCGCCGTTCCTTGAGCTCTACACCTTCTGCCGCGTCCGTCAGCTCCTCGAATCCGGCGTCATCCGCCCCAGCGATCCGGTGGTCATCGGGTGGGACACCCGCGACCCTTCGGGGGGCTACACCGGCGCCGCCGTGGCCGGGTTGCGCAAGGCGGGGGTCACCGTCCACTCCGTCGGCGTCGCCCCCACCCCGCTGATCCCCCTCTATCAGCGATCCGTCGGCGCCGCCGCCGGGTTCATGGTCACCGCCTCCCACAACCCCTCCACCTACAACGGCGTCAAGATCTTCACCCGGACCGGGCTTAAACTCCTGCCGGGGGACGATGTGGCCCTCTCCGCCCGCATCCTCGACACCCGGTGGGAGGAGATCGCTCCCCTCCCGCCGACCGGCCCTCTCGTCGACGCCGGGGACGACGCCCGCGCCCTCTTCACCCGCCTCCACCTCGACCCGGCCAACAGCCGCATCGTCGACCGTACGGCGGTGGCCAACCATACGCTCGTCGTCGATACCGCCAACGGCGCCCTTTCGGGTCTCGCCGCCGACGTTTTACGCAAGGCCGGGTTCGGGAACGTGATCCCGGTCAACGACGACCCGGCGCAGCCGATCAACATCCGCTCCGGCGTGGCCGACATCGAAGGGCTGACCCTGATCACCCCCGACCAGTTCAACGGCGGCGGCCGGTTCGCCGGATACCACGCCCTCGAAACGCTGTTGCATGAAGGACAAAAGGCGCGGGAAGCGGCCCGACGGGGAGAGCGGGTTATAGCTGCGGCGATCTTCGACGGCGACGGCGACCGGTTCTACCGGGTGGAGTACGACCCTTTCGACGACGTTTTGCGGGTTCTCTCCGGCGACGAATCGTCGCTCCTGCAAGGGAAGGCGCTCATCGGAGACGCCCCCCCCCCGGCCCCTGTTCGTCAATACCGTGGAGAGCGACCTCGCCGCACAGCAGTCGGCGGCCCGTCTCGGCTACGACACCACCCTGACCGCCGTGGGGGACAAATGGGTCCTGCTCACCGCCCTCCTCTGCCAGCTTGACGAAGCCCTTCCGGCTGACGTTGTGGCCCTCATTAACGCGGAGGCCCGCTCACCGTGGCCCTCCGCCGACCGGATCGAACGGCTGATGGAGGAGGCCGGTTTCGACATGGCCACCGCCCCGGCGGGACGGTTCACCGTCGGCGCAGAGGAGACCGGCCACGCCATCACCCCCCTCTTCACCGACCGCGGAGTCCTCTTCGCCGGCGACGGCCTCAAGAGCTGCCTGAACACCTTCGCCGCCACCGCCGCCATGACCGGCGACATCCCCGAAGCCCGTTTTTACGCCGTCACCCGCCCCTTCGAGCCGGGCTTCAAAAAGACCCTGTACGCCTACTACGTCGCCAAAGAACGGTGGCGCCGAGGGAACGAAACGTGGGATTTGCTCCGTGACCGGATGATCGACGAGGTGACCCGCCTCCTCCCCGAGGCGATAGTAGAAGAGATGATCCGCCCCGAAGACGGCGACATGCTCTATCTGAAACTGATGATCGACGGTCGCCACGCCGGATCGCTTTTTGTTCGCAACTCCGGCACCGAGGACAAGACCGGGCTCAACCTGCGCGGCGTCGCCGCGTTGCAGGGGCGGCTTACCTCGCTGGGAGAGACCCTCGTGCGGGAGCTGATGGCCCTCATGAAGGACCGGGCCAAACCGATGGCGGCGGCCGAGCGGCGACTCCTCGCCCTGTCCGTCGAAGGGGCGCCCGAGCGGCTCGACCGTCTCGGTCATGAGGAGTATCATCATCTGCTCATGGAAGTCGGCGCCAAGCAGGGACTGTTGACCGCCCCCTCCCCCGGCGCGACCCTGACCGAACGGGGGCGCTGGGCCCTTTCGGCGCTGGCCGCGACAGAAAGCGAGACCCGATGAACCACGACACCCTCTTCCTCCCCGGCAACCCGTTCGCCCATCTCGAAGCCATCCGGGTCGGCGAACGCCCCTGGAGCTTCCTCGACCGCCTGAAAGGCTACCTGCTCGAGCGGACCGGCGGCTCCGACGAGGGCGCCGACCAGCTCGACGGTTACGGCGTTGTTGACACTGTTCGTCGTCCCGACGGAAGCGTCGCCGAGATCGCCCTGACCATGACCCGGACCCTCATCCTCTCCCGTCCCCTCAGGGTCGGCCCCGGCATCGTCATCGGCGCCGGAACCATGCTTGAAGCGGGCGCTATCGTAAAAGCGCCTAGCCTCATCGGCGACGGCTGCGAAATCCGCCAGGGCGCCTACATCCGGGGCGAGGTTCTCGTCGGGAACCATGTGGTGGTCGGCCACGTCACCGAGGTCAAGAGCGCCGTTCTGATGGACGGGACCGCCGCCGGGCATTTCGCCTATGTGGGGGACGCGATTCTCGGCGCGCGGGTAAACCTCGGCGCCGGGACCAAGATCGCCAATCTCCAGTTCAGGAACGTCGCGGAGATCGATACCGGCGCCATCGCCCCCGTCCGCATCCGGGGGACCGGCGGGATGATCGACACTGGCCGGGCGAAGCTGGGCGCCGTCATCGGCGACTACACGGAGATCGGCTGCAACAGCGTCACCGCGCCGGGCGCGGTGGTCGGCGCCCGCTGCTGGATCTATCCCAACACCACCTTGCCGAAAGGGTTCTATCGGGGGGGCGCCCTGATCCGCCCCGTCGGCGCGGGCAAGGTCGAGAGCATCGACCGGCTCCCCCCGCTATGAGAAAGGCGGCGCTGGCGGCGCTCCTGCTGCTGGCTTTCCCCACGGGCGCCGACGCGGCCAAAGCCCCCCTCTGGGCCGCCGACGATCCGCTGGGAAGAGTCACCGTCACCGAGGAGCAGGAGACCGCCCGCCGCACCATCTCCGTCAACGGCCAACCGGTCGCATGGACCGGCGACGGCTCCGACCGGATGGCGCTGACCCCCTCGCTCATCCTTCCCCGCTCTCCGAGCGCGTGGCGGATTTCGGGGAGGTTGGGGGCGATGGCCTTGGCCTTCTCCAGCAGGAGGGCGGCGGTGTCGTAGAGGGAGGTCCGGTAATAGGTCATCGCCAGCCGGTAGTAGGCGACGGCCAGATGGGGGTCGTCGGCGCCGAAGG
>JADGCD010000126.1 GCA_015229165.1 Nitrospinota bacterium
GGTTCTTGGCCGGGGTCAGGGCGGAGGCGATCATCTTGGCCGGGTCGTCGCTGTAGGGGAAGATGTCGATCTTCTCGTTGTTCAGCTCTTTGACCACCGGCTGGATGCGGCTTCCCCGGACGCCGACGCAGGCGCCCACCGGGTCGATCTGTGGCTTGCGGCTGCGGACGGCCACTTTGGAGCGGCCGGTGTTGTCGCGGGAAATGGCGACCACCTCCACCGTCCCGTCGGCCATTTCGGGAACCTCCAGCTCCATGAGCCGTAGCAGCAGGTCGGCCCGGGAACGGGAGAGGGTGACCACCGGGGTCCGACGGGAGGAATCGACCCCGACGATACAGACGCGCATCTCTTTGGCCCGCTCGATGGTATCGGTGAGAAGGAACTCCGATGGGGGCATGAGCCCGGAGAGGTCGCCCAGCTCGAACCACCAGCCGTCGTCGTTCTTGCTGTTGGCCCGGGCGATGAGCATCTGTCCGGCCCGGCGGGCGTAGCTACCGGCCAGCCGGATCAGCTCCATCTCCCGCCCCTTCTTGTGGATCATCTGCCGGACCGAGAGGGCGGCGATCCGCCCCAGGTCGGCCATCTCCACATAGCGGCGGACGGTTCCGCCCAACTGGGCGTCGGGATCGATGGCCCGGGCCTCGGCGGGGGTCAGGTCGCCCATGTGGTCGCCGTCATCGACGGTCAGGACTTCGAACAGCTCGAAAACGGCCTTGTTCCGGTTAAAGACCACTTCGAGGTTGTCCTGCTCCAGCCGTTTGCGGGCGGCCAGCGCCACCGCCTCTTCGATGGCCCGGACCAGGTCGTCGACGTTCATCGACTTCTCGTCGGCGAACATCTTGAGGGCGTTGATCAGTTCGGTGGACATAGGTACCGCTTTCAAAACTCCAGTTCGAGCTGGGCGTGGGCCACGTCGTCGAACGGGACAAGGTGTCGCGCTTCGGTCTCGCGGATAAAAAGGGTGACGCCGCCATCGTCCACCGCTTCGATAATGCCGATCATCTTTCCGCCGGTCTCTTTGGTCAACGGGGCGGTCCCTTTCAGCTTGACCTGAACCAGCTTGCCGACAGAGCGGCGGAAGTGGTCGGGGGTCTTGAGGGGACGGGTCAAGCCGGGAGAGGAGACTTCCAGAACATAGGCGCCGTCGATAACCTCTTCGGCCTCCAGCGCCATGCCGACCTGATGGGAGATCAGGGCGCAGTCGTCGATGGTCACGCCCCCCTCTTTGTCGAGAAAAAGGCGCAGGGTCCGCCGCCCTCCCCCTTTGCCGGTTCGTCCGGCCAGTTCGAGGTCGAAAAGGTCCATCCCCGCCGCATGAATCAGGGGCAGGGCCACATCCCGTATCTTTTGCTCCATCGACATGACGTATACAAGTCCTTTAAAAACAAAAAAGTGGGCGATTCGCATCGGTCCACTTTCGGGTCGGTCATCGCAATGTCAGGGGGCGATTATGGCACAAGCCGGGACGGTGGGCAAGTGAGGGGGGGGCGGGAACTTCCCCGCCGGATCAACCGACCGATTCGCGGGCCGCTTTTTCTTCCTGCTGGCGCTTCCGGTCCCGGTGGCTGTAGACGCAGCCGCAGTAGTCCTGCCGGTAGAAGCCGAGGTCGCGGGCCAATAGGTTGGTCAGCTTGGTCCCCTCCTTTTTCTTCCAGTCGGCTTCGAGAAACGGGACGCCCGACAGCTCCTCGTGGCGACGGCCCACCCGGTTGATAACGATGCTCTCTTTCCGGGGGGAGACGGTCAGGACGGTGCCGAACAGGTCGTAACCGTTGCGCCCGGCGACGTAGGCGGTCCGGCCGAGACGCAGGTCGAAACAGATCTCGCACCGGGCGCCCTTCTCCGGTTCGTCGGCGTATTCGTGGGTGGCGGCGAACCACCGTTTGACGTCGTATTCGTCGACGATCAGGTCGAGCCCGGCGGCGCGACACCAGGAGCGGAGCTCGTCGGCGCGGGTTTTATATTCGGCCAGAGGGTGGATGTTCGGATTGTAGAAGTAAAGGGTTACGTCGTACTCTTCGCATAGCTTGGCGACGACGTGGGGGGAACAGGGGGCGCAACAGACATGGAGCAGCATCCGCTCCTTTTGCTTTTCGGTCATGGCGTTCTCCTTCTTGCATCCGACGCCAAGAAGACGCCACTCGTTATTGTACCCTAGCAGGTCGTGGAAAATCTATCTGCGTTGGCGCTGCGGTGTCGAAACCGTGTTCGGAATGCTCATGTACGTTCGTGTACACTCCGCTTCCTTACCCGGCTTCTCCTTGCATCGCCTGCCTCGATAACGTTTTTCCACACCCTGCCAGAACGTGCGCCCGACGTAACCCCTCGCAGGAATCTACCGGTTCAGAACCTTCGCCGCGTCCTTGGCGAAGTAGGTGAGGATCATGTCGGCCCCGGCCCGGTGGATGGCCAGAAGCGACTCCATCATGCACCGTTCCCGGTCGAGCCAGCCGAGCCGGGCGGCGGCCTCGATCATGGCGTATTCGCCGGAGACGTTGTAGGCGGCCAGCGGGATGTTGAACCGGTCCTTGATGGCCCGGATGACGTCGAGATAGGGCAACGCCGGTTTGACCATGATGATGTCGGCGTTCTCCTGAATGTCGAGCAGCGCCTCCCGGAGCCCCTCGTTCAGGTTGGCCGGGTCCATCTGATAGCTGCGCCGGTCGCCGAAGGCAGGCTCCGAGTCGCACGCCTCCCGGAAGGGGCCGTAGAAGCCGGAGGCGTACTTGGCCGAGTAGGCCATGATCGGGATGTTGGAGAACCCCTGCTCGTCGAGGGCATTGCGAACGAAGCCGATCCGCCCGTCCATCATGTCCGACGGGGCGACCATGTCCGCCCCTGCGGCGGCGTGGGAGACGGCCATCCTGCCGAACAGCGAAAGGGTCTCGTCGTTCAGGATTTCACCGTGGGGGCCGACGAGGCCGCAATGGCCGTGATCGGTGTACTCGTCGATGCAGACATCGGTGATGACCACCATGTCGGGGACGGCGGCTTTTATTTCGCGGACGGCCCGCTGGACCACGCCGTCGTTGTCGTAGGCGGCGGAGCCGACGGCATCTTTCGTCTCCGGGATGCCGAAGAGGATGACGGCGGGAATGCCCAGCGCGGCGGCTTCCTTTGCCTCGGCGCCGACGAGGTCGACCGACCAGCGGTAGTTCCCCGGCATGGAGGAGATTTCCGACTTCACCCCTTTGCCGTGGATGACGAAGATCGGATAGATCAGCATGTCGACCGACAGGCGGGACTCCCGGACCATGCGGCGCAGGGTGGGGGTGGCCCGCAGGCGGCGGGGGCGGTACTGGGGGAATTGCATGGGGCGGCTCTCGCGAAGGTGGACGGTCAGTGTGCGAGCGATTTTACCACGCGGGGAGGAGGAGGGCTATTTCATGGCGGCTCGACTTGGCCCCCCTCTTCCCCTTCGCGCCGGGTCTGGTATAATTCCGGTTCCGCGACGGGGCGCCCATCGGCGACTGTCACCCGAACGAACCGTACGTCCGACTTTGGAGAGCCCGATGACCGAAACCATGACCACCGACAAGATCGTCGTCCTCTGCCCCCACTGCAAGGCAAACCAGATCGGCTCGGTAGGGGTCGAGAACACCTGCGCCAATCCGAAATGCGGCCAGACGTTCACACCGGAAGCGGCGGTGCCGGTCATCGTCCCCGAACCGAAGAAGTAACCCCGCTCCTCTCGGAGTGCGTCCATCAGGGGGTCGTTCGGACCGGCGCCAGGCTTGAGCCTGCTTTCTCCCCCACGCCTCCTTTCGACGGCGGGCTTTGACCGGTCAAGGGCTGACCTGCACCGGCGCCAGGCCTGCGCCTGCTTTCTCCCCCACGCTTCCTTTTGGCGACAGGCTTTGACCGGTTAAGGGCTGACCTGCACCGGCGCGATGGTTTCCTCCCGCACCCAGCCGGTGACGCCGTTGGGGGCGGTGAAGCGGCGGGACTCCCCTTCCCGCTCCCCCAGCATCCCCACCATCCCGGCGTGGAGGGTGAACCGTTTCGCCCCTCCGTCCGGCTCTTCGGCGGCGACGCTCTCTCCCGCGATGACCACGCCGGTGGCGTCGGTCTCGTATCGCCAGACCCGCCAGCCGAAGGGGATCGTCACCAGCGCCAGTCCGGCCAATCCGCCGACAGCCAGCCGTCGGGCCGTCGGGCGCCACGCGGCGCCCGGCTCCGCCAGCAGCCACGCCCCCCCCAGCCCCATGAGCCATAGGAGCGTGAGCCAAAGGATCGCCCACCCGCAGAGGCTCAGGGCGTTTATTACCGCGCCCCATCCCCTCTCGATCACCGACGGGGGGGGAAGGGCCACCCGGTCTTCCCGCGTCTGCTCGATCCGGGCCACCCCCGCCTGCGCCGCCTGATCGCCCGGGTCCAGCCGAAGCGCTCGCTGGTAGTGGAGCATGGCTCTGCCGCGATCCCCCAGCCGCTCGTAGGCGGCGCCCCGGTTGCGGGAGAGGTCGGGATTCTCGATGTCGATCAGCGCCCACGCCCGCAACGCCTCGTCGAACCGTCCCTCGGTAAAGAGACGGTTCCCTTCGGCGAAAGCCCCTTCCCGCTCCTCCGGGGTCAGGGCGAAAGCGCCGGTCGCCATGATGACAATTGCGACGGCGACGATGATCGCTCTCATGGCAGTTCCCCCTCCAGCCGTTCGACCAGCCGCAACGTTCGCTCGACAAGGCCGCTCTCTTCTCCGGCGCCGGGGGGGGCGAACCGGAGCCGTTGCAACGCTTCGATCAATTCGACCGCCTCCGCCACCAACTCGTCGGCGACGCCGGTCAGCAGTTGGCGGGCCTCGTCCGACGACAGGGCGGGAACCGGCTTGCCGAGCCGGTCGGCCAGATAGCCCCGGAAGGCTTCGTCGATCCCCTCTCCCCGGTCGTTTGCGCCGATGCGGATCAGCCGCTCTCGCGCGGTGACCAGCGCCGCCTGCCGCCGGGCATAGGGGAGGTCGTTCATCAGCCGTCGCCGCCGGTCGCCAACGACCTTCGCCACCGCCAGCAAGGGAACCAGCAGGGCCACGGTCAGCCAGAACCAGCCTTGCCGATGGGGGGGATGGCGCCAGTCGTCGAGCGGGGCGTCGCTGATGGTGGGGACGATCTGCTTCTCTCCCCTAACCGTCGGCGTGGCGCTGATCGTCCGCTGGACCACCGTGACCGGGATCGGGTCGGTCCGGTGGGTGACGTAACTGCGGGTGGCCGGGTCGAACCAGGCAAGCTCCACCGGGGGGATGACCTGCGAGCCAACGGCCCGGGCGACCAGCGGCATCTCCACCACGCGGGTGGAGATCAGCTTCCCCCCCTTGGTGTCGAGCCGGTCGTCCACCTTCGGGTCGAAGAGGTCGAAGTCGTCAACCGCCGGTTTGCCCGGAGGGGGGGCCGGTTTCAGATACCCTTCGCCGTGGATGGTCAGTTTCAGGGTGGCGCCTTCGTTCACCGCCACGGTGGAGGGCTCGACCACGGCGGTGACGGTATAGCTCCCCACCATGCCGCCAAAGGATGCCGGTTTCCCTTCGGCGGGGAAATCGACCACTTTTACCGTTATCGGCTTCGTCGTGAGCTTCAGCCGGGCCGCCCACGGGTCGGGCGCCACGGTGATGGTGGCCGGATCGATGGTCAGTTCGCCGGTAGCGAGGGGCGCCAGCGCGTAGCGAAGACTCGTCCCGTGGTAGAGCTTCCCCCCGATCCGGCGGGTGAAACTGTTCCCCCCCGGCTCGAAGGGGAGATCCTCCACCCAGAAGCCGGAGAAGGTGGGGCGGCTGTAGCCCGGTTGCTCCCACAGGGTGACACCCCGCATGAAGCTGAAGGTGGCGGTCAGATATTCGTAGGGGACCACTTCGGTCTTCCCCGGAACCATCTCCACCAACAGGTCGTCCTTCTCCACCTGTCGCCCCATGCCGGGGAACGGGGCGCCGAAACCGGGAAACGACGGGGCCGTGGGGGCGCCCGTTCGGGGAGGGGCGTTCCGATCAACCCGGATGTCCACCGGACCGGCCCGGTAACTCTTCCCTTCGTGGGTCATGGTGACCACCGGCACCCGGTAGTCCCCTTCCTTGACCCCCTCGGGGACCATGATTTCGTAGACGATCCGCTTCGTGCTGGTGGCGGAGAAGTTGACCACCGCCACCTCCGTCGACTGGCTCTTGCCGACGATCTCGAAGGTCTTGAGCCGGGGAAGCTGCGGATCGGGGAGGCTGC
>JADGCD010000127.1 GCA_015229165.1 Nitrospinota bacterium
GGCGCCGCCAATGACCGGGTCGACCGCGCGGCCGAGGAGGTTCTCCACGCGGGCGATGGCCTTCTCCATCGCCTCCCGTTCGTCGGGGCGGTGAAGGGGGGCGGTCGGTTCGTTGCGGAAGGTCCGTCGCCGTTCGACCTCCGCCAGCGGCCTCGGACGGGGGGGGCTGGCGACGGGGGAGGGGGGACGGGTGGCCTCTTCGGCGGTCATCCCTTCGGCGGCGTGGCGCAGGAACGATTCGTTGGCGCTGTTCTCCAGCAACCGCCGCACGAGGTAGGCGATGCCGCAGGTCAGCTCCCCCACAGGGGCGTAGACCCGCACCGGGGCGCCGTAGGCCACCAGCCGTCGGCGCAGGTCGTCTCCCATGCCGTAGAGGGTCTGGAACTCGTACCGCTCGCGGGGGAGGCGGGCGGACTCGGCCACGGCGAGCGCCCAGGCGGCGGAGCGGACGTTGTGGGTGGCGACGGCGATGTTCACCGGGGCGTCGCAGGTCATCAGTCGGTGGGTCATCCGCTCGAAGGCGGCGTCGGTGGCTTCTTTGTCGATCCGGACCGGCAAAGGCCACCCGTGGCTGTCGGCGACGGCCAGCTCCTGGTCCCAGTAGGCTCCTTTGACGAGCCGTATCCGTACCGGGACGTCGCGCCGGGCGATCCAGCCGATCAGCTCTTCGAGTTTTTCTTCGGCGTCTTCGAGGTAGGCCTGGAAGGCGATGCCGCCGCTGTCGAACCGGGCGAACTCGTCTTCTTCCAGCAGGTCGGTGAAGGTGGCAAGGGTCAGGTCGCGGTAGACGAAGCTTTCCATGTCGACGTTGATCCGGGCGCCGCTTTCCATCGCCTGCCGGAAAAGGGGGCGCAGTCGGACCCGTGCGTCGGCGCTGGAGCGGACGGGAGCGGCGGGGTCGAAGGTGGCCAGCAGGGAGGTCGGCTTGACGGAGATTTCGGGGGTGGGGTCGCCGGTGGCCCGGGTGGCGACGAGGTAGCCGAGCAGTTCCCGGTAGCGGGCGAGGGCCGCTTCCCCTTCCGCATCGGTGAGGGTGGCTTCGCCCAGCAGGTCGACGGTGCAGGCGCACTCTTCGCGCAACAGCCGGTCGATGGCGCCTCCGGCTTCCGCCGGGGTGGCGCCGGCGATGAAGGTCCGGGCGATCCGGCGGATGGCGGCGTCGGTGACGGCGGCCACGGCCCGGGGGGTGGCCAGCGGGGTGTCGACGAGCCGGATGGCGGCGACGAGAGGGGCGGGGAGGCGGCTGGTGTCGTCGGGGAGGTACTCGCGCAGGTGGCGCAGCAGGGTGGCGGGGGAGCTAAGGGTGGGATAGAGGTCGATGAACCGGAGGATCCGGGTTTTGACGGCGGGGTCGGCGGTGAGCCATGCGAGCGCGTGACGCTCCCACCAGCTTTTGTCGAGCAGGGTATCGGCGGGGAGGTGGTTGCCGTGAAGGGCGTGTCCGATTTCGGCTGCGCGGGTGTGGATGGTGTCCATGGGCTATTGTAGCGGATTGGGGGCGCTGAAATCAGTTGCGGGGCATGGGGGGGTTGGGTATACTGCCCGTTCGTTTTGATGCGCCCGTAGCTCAGATGGATAGAGCGTTTGATTGCGGTTCAAAAGGTCGCAGGTTCGAATCCTGCCGGGCGCACCACACGCGAAAGCGTGTTCTCTTCCTCACCCGCACGACCATCTCCGGCGTCGTTGCCGCCTTCTCCTCGACAGGTTAAGACGGTTCTAAAGTCGTCCAGGCGGGGGCGCCACCGGCCACCGGTCCGGTGCGACCTGCCTCACGCTATCTCAATAGCGCGTCTTCGTACCCCCGGTAGTTGAATTGATTTCCGTTCCGGGGGTACTTCGCACCCCCGGTAGTTGAACCGATTTTTGTTCCCGGGGTACTTCGTACCCCCCTTGACCGAACCACACCTGCGCGGCGTAGACGCGCCCAGCAGAATGAGCAGGGAAGAGAGCAGGCGCAAGCCTGTTCCGGGGGTACTTCGCACCCCCGGTAGTTGAATTGATTTCCGTTCCGGGGGTACTTCGCCGAATCCTCCTCGACAGCGTAAGGCCACTGCGTGTGGCGGCGACCTTCCTCTCTCTCATGACTCTTCCCGGCGCTCGCGCGGGGGTATAATGGTACCCGGCAGGAGGGGCTATGGTGAACGAACGTTCGGTGTCGCTCGGTGTGATGCCGCCGATGTCGGGAATCGCCGGGATTTACGGACGCGAGATCGAACGGGCCGCCCGCATCGCCTGCGCCGAGGTCAACGAGGGGGGCGGGGTTCTGGGGCGGCCGCTCGAACTGCTCGTGGAGGATGACGGCAGTCTCCCCGAATCGGCGGTCGCGGCGGCGGAGAGACTGGCGGACCGGGGATGCGCGGCCCTGGTCGGGAACCTTCTCTCCAACGCCCGGATCGCCGTGGCCTACCGGGTCGCCGAGCCGCGCCATCTCCCCTATCTCAACTTCTCCTTCTACGAAGGGGGAATCAGCAGCCGCTATTATTTCCACTTCGCCGCCCTCCCCAACCAGCAGATCGACAAGATGATCCCCTGTATGAAGAGCCGGTACGGGCCGAAGATGTACTTCGCCGGGGCGAACTACGAGTGGCCCCGCGGCTCCATCGACGCGGCCCGGCGGGCGCTCATCCGGGCTGGGGGACAGGTCGTCGAGGAGGAATATCTCCCCCTCGGCGCCGACCGGGAGCAGATGCGCCAACTCATGGCCCGGGTCGCCGCGTCGGGCGCCGACGTCTTCGTCCCCTATTTCGCCGGGAGCGACCAGATCAACCTCCTTACCGAGTTCTCGGAGTTGGGGCTCAAAAAACGTATTGCGGTGGTCATGGGACATTACGACGAGGCCATGGCCGCCCATCTTCCCCCCGACGTCCGGGAGGGATACTACTCCAGCAACACCTACTACATGACCGTCCCGACCGAGGGGAACCGCCGCTTCCTCGCCCGGCTGGCCGCCCTGCCGGGCGTGACCGGTCTCTGGCCCGAAGGGGACGGCATCCTGACCAATTTCGGCGAGGGGGCCTACCTTTGCGTCCGGGCGTTCGCCCGGGCGGCCAACGCCGCCGGAAGCCTCGACCCGGAGCGGCTGATACGCCACCTCGAACGGGTGACGGTCGAGGGACCGCAAGGGGAGGTCCGGATGGACCCCACCACCCATCACGCCCGCGTCAACACCTACCTCACCCGGTGCCGACGGGACGGTACCTTCGAGATCGTCGAGTCGTTCGGGGCCGAGGAGCCCCTCATCCCCGAACGGTACCGCCGCCTTTATCACAGCGGCATGGCCATGAGCGAGAACGACATGCGTCTGCAGGCCCGGATCGTCGAGCAGATGACCGAAGGGGTTCTGCTGGTCGATTCCCGGACGGGGCGGATCATCTTCGCCAACCGGGCGGCGGAGGAGCTGTTCGGCTATGACGAGGCCCTTTTGACGTCGAAGGATTACGACGAGGTGAAGGCGGGCGTCGGCGGCATGGCCGGAAGCGACCAGATCGAGGGCATCCTGTTCCGCAAGGGGGTGTGGAGCGGCGAGGCCCCCTTTCGCCGCAGCGGCGGGGGGACGTTCCCCTGCCTGGTCTCGATCACCACCTTCACCCACGCCGTCTACGGCGAAGTGTGGCTCGCCGTCCACCGGGACATCACCGATCTGGTCCGCGTCCGCCGGCGCGAGGAGGAGTTGAACCGGGCGCGCCGCTATTTCACCACCGTCACCTCGCACGAACTGCGGACCCCCCTGACCCACCTGCAACTGGCGGCGATCTTTCTGGACGATCTGCGCGCCTCCTGTCCGGACGAGGAACGCCTGGCGCAGGTCGCGGACCTCGTTCGCCAGAGCTTCTCCCGCATCGAGTCGGTGGTTTCGGCCACGTCCCTGCTGGCCGAGATGCAACAGCCCGAACCGCACCGGGAGCTGAGCCCGGTCCCGTTGCGTATCATGCTCGACTCGTCGATCGAAATCCTGCGGACGCGGATGGCGGCGGCCCGGCGGGAGATCGCCTTCACGGTGTCCGACACGGGCCTGGGATACGAGGCGGCGGTTCTCTGCAATCCCGGTCATGTGGAGAGGGCCTTGCTGGAGATTCTCAACAACGCCGTCCGTTACACCCCGGACGGGGGCGCCATCCGGGTTGAGGCGTCGCCGACCGGGATCCATGCCGCGGTGCGGGTGATCGACAGCGGTGTCGGCATGAGCGCCGAAGAGCAGGCGGCCCTCGACGATGTCTACTATTCCCCGCGCAATCCGAACCTTCATTACACCAGCGAACTCGGTTTTCTGGGGGGAGGGCTGGGGCTTGGACTCTGCCTGGCCCGCTCGATCATGGAGGAGGCGGGGGGGACGCTGACCATCGAGAGTCCCGGTCACGGCAAGGGAACCTCGGCCACTCTCCGCTTTCCGCTCGTGACCGAGAGCGGCTCCGCTCCCCCCGCGCCCGCGCGGACCGTCCCCGGCGTCGAATAAGAGGGGGCCGCCGCCCCCTTGATCGCGATCCTTTCGCTCCTTCTTGTCTGGTCTGATTTGTGACTTGTCCTGTTTTGTATTGAGCCATTCTTGGTCTTTCTCGACGCGCCCATGATCTCCACTGAAGCGTGAAAAAAGGCACAGGCCATGTTTTTGGCTCACACCTTATTGTCAAGCGATTACAAGGCGTAATCGGACATTTGTCCGGCGTGCGGGGGTGGGGTGTGCTCTTTCTCACTTCCCGCAGTTCCCATGCTTTTTGAGCAAGTCCAATAAATATGCCTCTGTCGCGCCACGCGCCTCTTTTGGCGCCCCGATTGCTTTGATGTCGGTCAGCAGTACCAGAGACCAAGGACGAGGGGGTGACAGAAACATTGTGAGCGGAAGGAATAGAAAATGATCGAAGTGGTGACTGCGGGGAGCATGGCTCTTTCGGCGTCGGTTGCGGCGGTCGGAACCTGGTTCGGCGCGGCGGCGATGAGCAAGCGGAAAAGTCGGGCCGTGACGTCGAAGGAGGCCACCGTCGCCGGTCGGGCCCGTACCGCAGGAGGAACGCCCCGACAGGAGGGGGCGCTGATCTACTGGAGCGAGAAGTACATGCTCCATATCCCCCCCATCGACCGGCAGCACAAGGTTCTTGTCGATCTGATCAACCGGGTGTTCACCGCCATGAAGCGGGGCGCCGGTCTTGAAGAGCTCAAGGCGACCCTCGACGAACTGATCGCCTACACCCGGCGCCACTTCGCCGACGAGGAGCGGCTGCTCGAGAGGTACGGATTCCCGGCCCTGCAGTATCACCGGTCGATGCACCGCAAGCTGGAGGACGACATATCGCTCATGTATGGCGATCTCGACGCCCGGGGGAAGACGCTGGTCGCCCTCAAGCTGATGCGGTTTCTCAAGCAATGGCTGGTGGAGCATATCCTGGTGGAGGACATGCAGTACGCCAACCATATTCACGCCGTCCGCGCTGGCCGCCCCGCCCGGCGCCGCTGATTCTGTCGCCCGGCAGGCCTCCCCTCCGCCCGGTCGGAGGGGAGGCCTTTTGCCGTCTGTGCGTTGAGGGGCGAAAAAAAACGCCCGCCTCCGCCGGGAGGGAGTAGACTGGCTCGCTGTTCCGGGGAATCGTCCCCGGGCCCACTCATCGAACGGACGGATATGAAAAACCAGCGCAAGACAAAAATCATCTGCACCATCGGCCCCGCCAGCGAGTCGCCGGAGATGATCGAGAAACTCATCGAAGCCGGCATGGACGTGGCCCGGCTCAACTTCTCCCACGGCACCCACGCCGCCCACGCCCAGGTGGTGGAGCGTATCCGGGCCGCCGGTCAGAAGCTGGGCAAGCATATCGGCATCCTGCAGGATCTCTCCGGACCGAAGATACGGCTCGGCACCTTGCCCCAGCCGGTCACGCTCAATCACGGCGAGGAAGTCACCTTCGTCGCCGGGGAGCATGCTTCCGACGGCGCCATTCCGGTCAACTATCCCTATCTGGCCGAAGACGTGAGCCCCGGCGCCCGGATTCTTTTGGCCGACGGACTGGTGGAACTGGAGGTTCTGCGGACCGAAGGGGGGCGGGTCGTCTGCCGGGTCATCAACGACGGAACCGTCTCGACCCACAAAGGGGTCAACCTGCCGCTGACCAAGCTGCGCATCCCC
>JADGCD010000128.1 GCA_015229165.1 Nitrospinota bacterium
GGGGGGCGGGGGGGGCTTCCCCTTTGGCGGCATAAACGAGGGTCTTCAGCCGGTCGAGCCCTTCGAACATGTGGTCGACTTCTTCCCGGACCGCCTTGCGCCGCTCGCGCACCCCTTCGAGAAAGCTTTCGAACTCCTGCCCGTAGGTGTAGATGTCCATCAGCCCCAACACCCCGGCGTTCCCCTTGACCGAATGGACGCGCCGGAAAATGTCGTCGATAAGGTCGGCGCGGCCGCCGTCCTTGTCGAGGTGGAGGAGACACTCTTCGATGGAGTCGATGTGGCTCTGGGTGTCGATCCAGAACTCCTGGAGGATTTCGTCCATGGTTTCCTATCCTGCGGTGATGACCGGCGCGAGCCCCTTGCCCGCCACGGCAAGCATCCCTTCCACGTCCAGCACCAGCCCCACCTTCCCGTCCCCCAGGATGGCGCCCCCCATGATCCCCTTGACGGAGGCGAAGGCGACGCCGAGATCCTTGAGAACCACCTGGGTCTCTTCGATGATCTCGTCGACCATGAGGCAGGCCCGGACGTTCTCCTTGTCGATGACCATGACCACCGCCTGCAGCGGGTCGCGGGAGCGGGGGGTGACGTTAAACAGCTCGTGGAGCCGGACGAGGGGGTAAAGGGCGCCCCGGATTTCGATGACCTCCCCCTGCTGCTTGACGGTGCTGACCTGCTTCGGCTCGGGTTGGAGCGATTCCCGGATCCATTCCATGGGAATGATGTACTTTTCTTTCCCCACGGCCACCAGCAACCCGGAGATGGTGATAAGGGTGGAGGAGAGGGGGACCGAGATGATAAAGCGGCTCCCTTTGCCGGGGGCGCTTTCGATGTCGACCCGTCCTTTGGCCTCTTGCACGGCGGTCATGACCACGTCCATGCCGACGCCGCGGCCGGAGATGTCGGTGACCTGCGCGGCGGTGGAGAAGCCGGGGGCGAAGATGAGCCGGAAGGCTTCCCGGTCGCTCATCAGCTCCGCCGCGTGGGGGGTCAGGATTCCCTTCTCGACCGCCTTGGCCCTGAGTTTGTCCGGGTTCATCCCCCGCCCGTCGTCGGTGATGACGATGACCAGCTCGCCGGTCTGTTCGGTGGCGGTGACGGTGACTTTGCCGACCGGGTCTTTCCCTGCGGCGATCCGCTCGTCGGGGGTGTCGATGCCGTGGTCGACGGCGTTTCGGATCATGTGGTTCAGCGGCGACTCGATGGACTCGGAGAGGCTCTTGTCGATGAGGATCTCCTCGCCGATGACGGAGAACTCGACCTGTTTGCCGACCTGCTGGGCCAGGTCGCGGACCATGCGGGGGAACTTCTGGAAGATGCCGTTGATGCTGACCTTGCGGACTTCGGCCAATCCCCGCTGGAGGTTGAAGGTCAGCTCGTTGAAGTCGAGGTTGGCGTTCTTGAACTCGGTGATCAGCTTGTCGATCTGCTCCCCCATCTCCAGCTTCTTCTGGAGGTAGTTGAAGACTTCGGCGTTGATGATCAGCTCGCCGACGATGTTCATGAAGCCGTCGAGTTTCTCCTCCTCGATGCGCAGGGTCTTGCGGGTGGAGGCGGCGCCCTTTTTCTCCCCCTTGTCGGCGGCCGGTTTGGGGGCGTCGTGCTTTTCCTCCGGCTTGGGGGCGTCCGGGGGGGCGCCGGCAAGAGCGAGGGCATCTTCGATGGAGACCCCCCCCTCGGCCGGGGGGCTCTCGGCGGCGGCGCCGAGGAGGCTCTGGGCCTTGGCCAGCTCCTCCAGCAGACGGGCGACGGCGGGGATCGCCAGCGCCCCCTGGTCGTCCCGGACGGCGGCGACGAGGGGGCCGAGGGTCGCCATCAGCTTTTCGGGAGTGGGGGGGGCCGCTTCCTTGCTCTCCAGCAGCCGCTCGATGACGGCCAGGTGGGAGGCCTCGTCCCCCCGGAAGTCGATGGACATGTCGCCGCCGGAGAGTCGGGCGATCATGCCGGAGAGATGGTCGATCCCCTTGAGCAGGATGTCGATGATCTCGCTGGTGACGGTTCGCTGGCCCTTGCGCAGCTCGTCCAGCAGGTACTCCATCTTGTGGGAGTAGTTCCTGATGTGGTTCAGGTTGAAGAAGGCGGAGCTCCCCTTGATGGAGTGGACCGCCCGGAAGATGGCGTTGATGGTGGCTTCGTCGCCGGGATCCCGCTCCAGGGCGACAAACTTCGCCCCCAGGTCGCCGAGGGCCTCCTCGGTCTCCTTGATGAACTCTTCCAGGATCTCCTGGTCGATGAATTCTTCCATCACCCTTTCCGTTTGACCATGGAGCGGATCAGCTCCTCCCACCGGGCCAGACGACCGATGGCTTCATCGACGGCGTCCTTGACCAGCGAGAGGTCGTCCAGCGGCTTGAGGAAGCAGTGGTTGGCGCCGAGCCGCAGACACTCGAGGACGTTCTCGATCTTCACCACGCCGGTGGCCATGATGACCTGCACCATACCGTTGAATTCCTTGATTTCGGCCAGCAGTTCGATGCCGCTCATGCCGGGCATCATGATGTCGGAGATGACCACCATGATGTTGTCCTTTTTGACCAGCGCCAGCGCCTCTTCGGGGGAGGTGACGCCCACCACGTCGTAGTCGTACAAGGAGAGGTAGCGGGTCAGGGCGTTGACGATCGACTCTTCGTCGTCGACGATCAGGATCTTGTATTTCATGGCCGGTTACGCTGGTTTCTGGTAGATGGTCGGCTGGACGTAGCGAAAGCCGTGCTTGACGCCGGTCAGGCTTTCCGAGTGGCCGATGAAGAGATACCCCCCCTTGGCGAGAACGTCGTAGTACTTGTTGACGAGGGTCTCCTGGGTCGGCTTGTCGAAGTAGATCATCACGTTGCGGCAGAAGATGAACGAGAAGGTCCGCCGGAAGGGAAACCGGGGGGTCATCAGGTTGAACCGGTTGAACTTGACGATTTTTCTGATCGCGGGCGCCACCTGGCTGCGTTTGTCGCCGTACTCGTCAACCACGGTGGTCAGCCACTGCTTGCGCATGTCGGGGGGGACGGTCTTGACCTGCTCTTCGCTGTAGACCCCTTTGGCCGCCTTTCCCAGCGCCCGGGTGGAAAGGTCGGTGGCCAGTATCTTGATGTCGTTGGCGGCGCCGTCGGGCATGCGGGTGGCCAGCAGGAAGGCGATGGAGTAGGGCTCTTCGCCGGAGGAGCAACCGGCGCTCCAGGCCCGGATCTCCCGCTCTCCCTTCTCGCGGCGGCGCAGCAGTTCGGGAATGACCTTCTGCTCCAGGAAGGTGAAGTGGTTGATCTCCCGGAAAAAGCTGGTCAGGTTGGTGGAGATGGCGTCGAGCATGTTCACCAGCTCCTGCTCGCTGCGGTCGTCCCGGACGTACTCGAAGTAGTCGCGGTACGTGGCCAGATCCAGCGCCCGCAGCCGGGAGCCGAGCCGGGTGCGGACCAGCTCCCGCTTGCCGTCGTGCAGGTTGATGCCGCTCTTTTCGTAGATGTAGGAGCGGAACATCTCGAACTCGCGCGCGGAAAGCTCGATCCCGGAGCCGCCCGAAGAGCGGGCGTTGCGGGTCTCTTGATCGAGCGTTTCCTTTTTGCTCATCGGGGGGGCGGTCCGGTGGATGTCTTAGTCGCCCATGTCGGCCAGGCGGAGCAACTCCTCGGGGGAGAGGACCCGCTCGATGGCCAACAGGATTTTGACTTCCCCCTTGCTCTTGCCCATGCCCAGGATGAAGTCGGTGTTCACCCGGCTGCCGAACGAGGGGGACGGCTCGATCTGCCCGGCGGCGATGTCCAGCACTTCGGAGACGGTGTCGACGAGGATCCCCATCTGGGAGCCCTGGATGTCGACGACGATGATGCAGGTCTCCTCGGTCGGCTCGACCTCTTCCATGCCGAACTTGAGCCGAAGGTCGATGACCGGGATGACCTTGCCGCGAAGGTTGATGACCCCTTTGATGAAGACCGGGGACTGGGGGACGCTGGTGATCTCCATGACGCCGATGATCTCGCGCACCTTGAGGATCTCGAGGCCGTAGCTCTCCTCGCCGAGGACGAAGGTGAGATACTTCCCTTCAAGCCCTCCCACGCCTGCGGCGTGGACCCGCTCGCGTTGCGCCTGTGTTTCTTCGGTCATGCCTCGCTGCTCTCCGTAAGGGGTGTGGTCGGTCAGTCCTGGCGCTGCCGGACGATGGAGGCGCTCATGTTTTTCTTCCAGCGGTCGAGTCGCTCCTCGGAGATCTTCACGAGCCGAAGGATCGCCTCCAGGTCGTCGAAGGGCTTGAGGATGTAGTCGGTGGCGCCGTACTCCAGCGACTTCATGGTCTTCTCGAAGGTGGAGTAGGCGGTCATCATGATGACCTGGATCGAAAAGTCGATCGACTTGACCGCCTGCAGGGTGTCGAGCCCGTCCATGCCGGGCATGTTGATGTCCAGCAGAATGACGTTGAACTTCTTCCCCCGGAGCCGCTCCACCGCCAGACGTCCGTCGGCGGCCGTCTCGACGTCGTAGCCTTCGAGTTTCAGATAGGCCGACAGGGAGTTGCGAATCCCCTCTTCGTCGTCCACGATCAGTATGCTTACGCTCATTGTCTCACCTGTCTTTCGCCCATCGGGTCATTATACCGTCCGGCGGCGTCGCCGTCAGTTCATGGTCACCACGCCGGAGACGTCCAGAATCAGCCCCACGCGCCCGTCGCCCAGAATGGTGCCTCCGGAGATCCCCGGCAACCCCCGGAACCGCGGCCCGAGGCTCTTGATGACCACCTGCTGTTGCCCCAGCAGGTCGTCGACCATGAGGCCGTATTCCTTGTCGTCGCTCTCGACGATGATGACCAGCCCCTCCCACGGGTTGGTGAACTGGGCGTTTTGGACCTGCAGGATCTGGTGAAGCCGGATCAGCGGCAACAGCCGCCCCCGGATGTTGATCATCTCCCCCTCCCGTTTGACGGTGCTGATCTCCTCCTTGCCGGGACGGATCGACTCCCGGATGGAGATGGTGGGGATGATGAACCGCTCTCCGCCGATCCGGACGATCATGCCGTCGACGATGGCCATGGTCAGCGGCAGCTTGACGGTGAAGGTGGAGCCTTTCCCCAGCTCGCTGGCGATCTCCACCCGTCCCCCCAGACGGTCGATGTTGGAGCGGACCACGTCCATGCCGACGCCCCGGCCGGAGACGTCGGTGACCTTGGCCGCCGTGGAGAAACCGGCTTCGAAGATGAGGGCGAAGACTTCGGCGTCGGTCATCTCCTGCCCGGGGGTCACCATTCCCCGCTCCACCCCCTTGGCGAGGATCTTGTTCCGGTCGATCCCCTTGCCGTCGTCCACCAGTTCGATGTAGACGTTCCCCCCCTTGTGGTAGGCGGCCAGCGTCACCTGCCCTTCGGACGATTTGCCGGCGGCCACCCGCTCTTCGGGGGGCTCGATGCCGTGGTCGAGGGCGTTCCTCATCAGGTGGACCAGCGGGTCGTTGAGCTCTTCGATGAGGGTTTTGTCGATCTCGGTGTCTTCGCCGATCATGTTGAAGTGGACCGGCTTGCCCATCTTCTTCGAAAGGTCGCGGACCAGGCGGCTCATCTTCTGGAAGGTCTGCCTGAGCGGGACCATCCGCAGGCTCATCACATGGTCCTGGATGTTCTTGGTGATCTTCCCGAGGTTGGAGAGGCTCTTGTGGAGCCCCCGGTTGCGCTCGTCGGCCAAGGCTTCGTCCTGGATGACGATCGACTGGGAGATAACCAGCTCGCCGACCAACTCCAGCAGGCTGTCCAGCTTTTCGGTGTCGACCTTGAGCGAGGTGGTGGCGGAGGCTTTCTTGCGCCGGTCTTCCTGCTCCCGGAGGGCGTTCTCGACGCTCCCCTCGTCGATGGCCCCCATGTCGACCAGCACCTGTCCCACCGGCTTCTGTTGCGACAGGGCCTGTTCGAGCTGGTTCTCGGAGATCTGGTGGGTCTTGACCAGAATGTCGCCGATCCGGTCCCCCGGCTGGATCTCTTCGACCGCCCCTTCCCCCTCGGCCAGCAGGGCAAGCTGGTTGACCAGCCGCTCGATGTTGGCCCGCGGCAGCGACAGGGGGGCGTTGGGCAGGTTCTCCTTGGCGCCCCGGACCGACTCGCC
>JADGCD010000129.1 GCA_015229165.1 Nitrospinota bacterium
GGGGGGAGGGGAGCCGCTTCTGGCGACCGACTATCTGGCGGAGGTCTCGGGCCTGCTTCTGGCGGAGGCGCAGAAGCGGAGCCGGGACTATGCGATGACCGTCGTCTCCAACGCGCAGGCGGCCACCAAGGGGCGGATCGCCAAACTGATGAAGGCGGGGCTTGTGTCGATCAACACGACGCTCGACCCGAATCACGACGTTTCCCGCCCGCTGAAAAACGGGGCGCCGACGTTTGATACCATCGCGGCCAATCTGCTGGCGCTCCCCCCGGCGGTGTCGGTCATCGTTAATATCAATGCGCGGATGGGGGAGGAGAAGGCGTTCGAGGAGCTGATGGGCCGGATGGCGCCGTTGCGCGACCGCCTGGGGCAGGTCCGGGTGACGCTGGTGTTCGACGCGATCAAACCGGGGGGGGCGCTGCTGACGTCAACCCCCGTGGGCTATTCCCGCCGGTTCGGGCCGAAGGAGATGGACTATCTCCTCTGGTGCAACGGGATGATCGACGCCCACGGGTTCCGCCGCAAGTCGACGATCCCTCATATCGGCTGCGAAACCTATATGGCGTCGGAGAACTTTACCCTCAACTTCGCCGGGGAGCCGTCGTTCTGCGGCGGGCTGGACAACATGCCGCAGTACCGGTTCGACCCGAAAAGCGAGGCCGACCGGGCGCGGATCGATTTCCGGCTGGCGAATCCCCAGTGGAAGGGGTTCTGCCAAAAGGAGGGGACGTGGTGCCCCTATCTGCTGTCGTGCTGGGGGGGATGCCGGATGACGAGCGTGACGCAGGGGCTGGACTGGTCGGTGATCAACTGCGAGTACGAGTTCTTCGACCGATGGACGCGCAATGAGTTGCGCAATTGGTCGGAAGAGGCGTAGCAGCTACGAGACGGTCTCCTGCGGCGCCCGCCCGTTCTTCCGCTCGGCGGTGAAGCCGCATTGCATCAGGGTGACGGCAAGTTTCTCCGCGTCCATCGGCTTGACGCAGTAGGCCAGCGACCCCAACGCCATGGCGCGGTTGCGCTTCTCGTCGTCGAACATGGACGACAGCATGATGGAAGGGGTCGACCGGAGGGTCGGGCTTTCCTTGATCTGCGCCAGCAACTGCATGCCGTCCATGTGGGGCATGGAAAGGTCGGTGATGAGCAGGTCGACACCGTCGGTCTCCTGCAGCTTCCGAATCGCTTCCTGCCCGTCGCCGGCCTGGGTCACTTCGACCTGGGGGAAGATCTGCATAAGGTTGCGGGCGAGAACTTCCCGGTGCAACTCGTCGTCGTCCACCACCATCACCCGGACGTTCTTGGGCATGGGGGGGAAGGCGAGCCGGATGACGGCGCCGGGCCCTTCGTGCGAGACGATGTCGATGGCGCCGCCGTGGGCATGCATGATCTCGGCGCACAGGGGAAGCCCCAGTCCGTTGCCCCGCTCCCCTTCGGTGCCGGGGAAGGAGACCCGCCGCTCGTGGGAGAAAAGGTGCTCCCGCATCGAGACGGGAATCCCTTTCCCCTGGTCGGCGACGCACAGCGCCAGCGGGTCGTCGCTCTCCCGATAGACCCGAATGACGCCTCCGCGCGGAGAGAACTTGAGGGCGTTTGAGAGGAGGTTCTGCAACACCTGGTACAGGAGCTGCGGGTCGGCGAAGGCGCGGGTATCTTCGGGCGTTTCGTTGTGGACGACGACGTCCTTGAGTTTCGTCAGCCCCCAGAGATTCTCGATGACCTTGCTCACCAGCGGCGACACCGCGACCAGCCGCCGGGCGCAACCGATCTTCCCCATCTTCAGCCGCTCGATGTCGAGCAAGGTGTCGATCATCTTGAGGAGCTGCTCGACATGGCTGGTGATGCCGGAGCAGAGGGTGTCTTCCTGCGGACCGAACCCGCGGGTCTTCAGGTTGCCGTGGATCAGCTTGATGGCGCTGATGACCGACGACAGGGGGGAGCGGAGATCGTGGGAGATCAGGGCCAGGTACCGGTCCTTGACGGCGATCTCCTGCGCGATACGCTCCTTCTCGGCCCGCAGACGCCCCTCGGTGGCGAGCTGTTCCTCGATCTTCTTGACCTTCTCCTCGACCAGCGCCTCCAGCCGCTGGTTGGTCTCCACGATGTGGGAGAGGTAGTTGATCTGGTCCTGCTTGAGGCGCTGGCGCTCCAACTGGGCGCTGACCCGGGTGCGCAGGAGAAGCGGGTCGATCGGCTTGAGCAGGTAGTCGTCGGCGCCGAGGCCGATGCACTTGACCCCCAGGTCGACGGAGTCGTCACCGGTGAGAACGATCACGCTCATGCCGGTCTGGTCGGGGTCGAGGCGGACGCTGCGCAGCACCTCCTCGCCGCTGACGACCGGCATGCGGATGTCGAGGATGGCGAGGTCGACCTTGTGGGAGGCGATGTGGTCCATGGCCTCCTGCCCGTCGACGGCGATCAGATAGTGGCAGCCGATCTCTTCGATGATCTTGATGAGGATCTTGCGCTGAATTTCGCTATCGTCGGCGATGAGGACCGTCTGGTCGGTGATCGCCTTGCTGTGAAAGGGGAGCGCTGCCACGATTACTCTCGGCTAAGGGAATGTGAACGAAACGTACCCATGACAATAGTAATATAATGCCCTCCCGTCAATGGGAAAGGGAGGCAGAGGGGGGCAGGGGTGTCGGTAATCTTTGGGTATGATTAATCGCCAACTCGGCGGCTCCTTATTCGGTGGAGGATGCTCAGATAGCTGTAGCCGACGATTCCGGCGGTTACGGAGGCCATAAGGATGCCGATATTGGCCGTCAGGTGGTGCAGGGGATAGTCGCGGAAAGCCAGTGTGGAGATGAACATCGCCATCGTGAAACCGATCCCCCCCAACATGGCCGCCCCCGCTAGACGGGCCGGATCGAGCCCTTCCGGCAACGCTCCGATGCCGAGCCGGACCGCCAGCATCGAGGTGGTGAAGATGCCGACGCATTTCCCGAACACGAGCCCCAGAAAGACGCCAAGCCAGACCCGGTCCCCGCTCATGGCGTTCCACAAAGTGTCGTCCAGCGTGACCCCGGCGTTGACGAAGGCGAAAACCGGCAGTACGAAGAACGCCACCGGCGCCCTCAGCCGTTCGAGGAAGAAGTGGAGCGGCGTCCCCATGTGGTCGGCGCCCCGCTGGAGCGCCTGCACCAGCGGGAACTGGGCGTCGTCCTCCCGGGGTGTTCCGCCGTCGTTGTGGGAGGCGTCGTACCGGTCCATGAGATGGCGCATCTTTTCGGAAAAGAGGGCCGGGTGGGTCTTCGAGCGGGCGGGGGTCAGGAACGCGGCGATGACCCCCGCCAGCGTGGCGTGAATCCCCGACTTGAGCATGACGAACCAGAGACAAAGAGCCAGCAGGCCGTAGAGGGAGGCCCGGCGCCCGCCCGACAGGTTCGCAGCCAGCAACAGCAGCGTAAAAAGGCCTGCGGCGCCGAGGTAGCCGACATTGATGTCGTCGGAATAGAAGAGGGCGATCACCAGAACCGAGAGGAGGTCGTCGGCGATGGCAAGGGTGACCAGAAACACGTACATGGACTTCGGCGCCCGGCTCCCCAGAAGGCTGAGCGCCCCGATGACAAAGGCGATGTCGGTCGCCACCGGTATCCCCCATCCGTGCGCCTGGGGCGCGGTGGGGTTGAGCGAAAGATAGATCAGCGCCGGGCCGATCATCCCCCCAATGGCGGCGATGAAGGGGAGGGCGGCCCGGTCGAAACTGGCCAGCGCCCCCGACTGCATCTCCCGCTTGATCTCCAGCCCGATGGAGTAGAAGAAAATCGCCATCAGCCCGTCGTTGACCCAGAGGCGCAACGGCTCCTCAAACACCCATCCCCCCACGGTCAGGCTGATGGGGGTGTTGATGAACGCCCCGTAGGCGGGGGCGAAGCCGCTGTTGGCCGCCACCAGCGCCAGCGCCGTCGCCGAAAGCAGGAAGACGCCGCTGGTGGTCTGGTGGCGGATCAGGGAGTCGAGCGGATGGAGAATGTCCCAGAAGGTCCGCTCCCACGGCGCGTTGTAGCGTTGGTCCTTGCCGAGGAGCGTCCGCTTCGCCGGATCGGGATGGGTCACGATCAAACTCCATGAAGAGTGCAGACACGCCACGTGCCCCATCATTATAGCAACACCGGCCATCCCACTTCCCCTTGACGGGGTACCGGACCGATGAAATAGTAGAAGCAGACGCCGTGCGGACGGCCCGTGTAAAAGGAGAACGACGTTGTCCCATACCGAATCGTCGGGGCGCCGCCCGGTCGCCGTCGTGACCGGGGCGTCCGGTTTTGTCGGAAAACGGCTCTGCGAAAAGTTGATCGACGCGGGATACGAGGTCCGGGGGCTGGTGGCGCAGGAGACCGACGCCTCGTTTCTCGAAGGGCTGGGTGTCGCCCTCTACCGGGGGCGGATGCGGGACGCCGACGTGGTCGCCGCCATGATGGTCGGCGCCCGGGTGGTCTTCCATCTGGCCGGTATCGTCGGACGGGTCGGAAAGCTCGACGCGGTCTATTGGGACGTCAACGTCACCGCCACCAAGGAGTTGCTCAAGGCGGCCACCGCCGCCGGGGTCGCCCGGTTCGTCCATTGCTCCACCGCCGACGTCCACGGCGACATCGTGACCCCACCCGCCGACGAGGAGGCCCCGCTGGCCGGGCAGGACATCTATCAGGTCACCAAGGAACATGCCGAACGGGCGGTCCTGGCTTCCAACGGAAGGGGGAGTCTCACGACGGTGGTGATCCGTCCTTCGGTGGTTTACGGGCCCCGCGATCTCAGGCGCTACCCGATGTTCCGGGCCATCGCCAAGCAGGCGTATATCATCATCGGCGACGGGACCACGACGATACACCCGCTCTACATAGACGATCTTGTGGACGGTCTTCTGCTGGCGGCCGTAAGCGGAAAGGCTGCCGGACGGGTCTACCTGCTGGCGGGGGAGCGGGTCGTCACCCATACCGGTCTGGCGACGATGGTGGCGGCCGAGCTGAAGGTTCCTCCGTCGTTCATCTACCGGCCCGCCGGGCCGGCCCGGTTTCTGTCCATGGTGGTGGAGAAGCTCTTTTTCCTCTTCGGGATGGAGCCTCCTCTCTTTCGCCGGACCATCGAGTTCTTCACCAAGAACCGGGCGTACGACATCCGCCGCGCCGTCACCGAGCTCGGCTTCGCCCCGAAGGTGACGCTGGAAGAGGGGATTCACCGCACCGTGGCGTGGTACCGGGAGCGGGGGTTGCTATAACGCCCAAGCGCCGCTCCCCGCCCGGTCGCCGTTCAGGTAGAATAGAGCGGCTTTCCCCAACGGGCGAACGGTCATGAAACGGACTCCGACGGCAGCCGGTCTTCTTGTGTCGATGCCGGGACCGGTCCGCGAGTTCGGCGCCTACTTCGGTATCTTGGGGGCGTCGCTGGCCTCTTTTGCGCAATTCTTCCGCCCGCCGGTTCGGAGCGTCCTCTACCGGCAGATCTATTTCACCGGCCTCGAACCGCTCCTGAAAATGGCGATGGTCTCCCTTTTCATGGGGGCGGCGGTCATCACCCAGATCACCGTCCTCTTCGGCCTCAACACCGAAATTCTCGGGAAAGTTCTCCTTTGGACCGTCCTGCGGGAGTTGGGTCCGTTGCTGACCGCCATGCTGGTGATCGCCCGCAGCGGCGTAGCGGTGACGGCGGAGCTTGCCGCCATGAAAGTAGCCGGAGAGATACGCCTGATCGAACTGATGGGAATCAACCCCTTCAACTACCTGATCGTTCCCCGGGTGGCGGGAATGATCCTCTCGCTCATGTTGCTGACCGTGTACCTGCAAGCCGCCGCCGTGTTCGGCGGGCTTCTCCTGTGCGACCCTCTGCTCGACGTGCCGGTGCAAAAGACCCTCACGTCGCTGGTGGCTTCCGCCACGTTGGGGGACATATTCCTCTCTTTGACCAAGAGCGCCCTTTTCGGCGGGGTCATCGGCGCCATCGTCTGCTACCAGGGGGTGTCGGTCACCGGCGCCATCACCCAGATACCGCAGGCGACCATCAAGGCGGTCATGCGGTCGTTCCTTGCGGTCTTCATCCTGA
>JADGCD010000012.1 GCA_015229165.1 Nitrospinota bacterium
CGGCTGGCCCAGGCGCGTCTGCTGGCGGTCGACGACGAGATCGCCCGGCGCAGGGAAGAGGGGGAGACGCAAGCGCGCCTGGCGCGCCAGCGCGCCGAGGAGTCCGTCGCCGAACACGCCGCAGAAGGGCGATGGCGCGTCACGCAGGAGGCGCAAGCGTACCGGAGCGAACGGCTCGGGGAAATCGACCACGAAATCGCCGCCCTTGAGGGGCGCAAACGGGAGATCGACCGGGCTGTCGACGCGGCCAACGTCCGCCTTGCGGCGCTGGAGGACGAGTTGACCTGGAAGCGGGAAGAGGTCGAGCGGGAAGCGGCGCGCCTCACGGAGCGGACCGGCGAACGGGTCGCCCGCAACGCCGCCGAGGAGCAGCAACGTCTGGCCGTCGAGATCGACGCCTACCGGAGCCGTCGGCTCGAAGAGATCGAACGGGAGGGGACGGCGCGGATCGAAGAGCTTGAAACGCGGCATGCGTCCCTTCTGGCCGACATCGCCCGGGAGGCGGAGGAAGCGCGGGCTCGCCTGCGCGCCGAGCAGGAAGAGGCGGAACGGGCGTGGCAAGAGCGGCGCGCCCTTCTGGAACGACAGGACGAAGGAGAGCAGGCCGTGGCCCGGATGGACCGGGAGCGGCGTGAAGCGGTCGAGGAAGAACTGTCACTGATGCGCGCCCGTGCGGAAGATGAGATCGCTTGTCGTGTGGCGGAGGCCGAATCGTCTCTCGCATCCGCCATCGCCGAACAGCGTCGCGCCGAAGAGGAGTCCGCCCGTCACGAGCGGGAACGCCTCACGCTCGAGCTTGCGTCGCTTCGGAGCGAGGGGCTGGAAGCCGCAGAGAAGGAGGCGGCCCGTTTGGCGGAAGACCGTGCGGGAGAGCTGGAACGGCGCCTACGCTCCCGCGAGGAGGATTTCGAGTCGGATATTGCCCGGCGCAAAGAGGGGGTGCGGGTCGCGCTGGAGCGGGAGCGGGCCGAGCGGCTCGGCGCGCTTGAGGAGGAGCTTGCCGAGAGGCGGCGCGCAACAGAGGACGAGATCGCCGCCACCATGGCCAAAGCGGTGCGGGACATCGAGGAATGGACCGCCCGCGAATCGGAGCGTCTGCGGGAGCGGCTGGGCAAAGAATACCAGCGGCAGATGGCGGAGATGGAGGCCGAGCTAAAGGCCCGGTTCGACGTCTCCTGACTTCTCCCCGACCCGGGGGCGCAGCCAATCGAGCATGGCGGCGATTTTCTCCCGGAACGGTTCGCCTTCCGGCGTCCGGGCAAGAACCGCCGCCTCCTCGGCCTTTCGCAACGCTTCGGGCCAACCCTTTTTTTCCTTGATCCGTATCGACGCCTGATTGAACAGGGCGACGATCAATCCTTCATGCCCGCCCAACTCCCTGCAGAGCGCTTCCTTCCTCTCAAGCAGCGCCAGGGCCCGGTCGCTCTCCCCCCCGGCAAGGGCGATGGCGGCCTGATGCCCGAGGTTGAGCTCCAGGGCCCCCCGCTCGCCCCGTCGCGCCGCCAAATCTTCTTCCTCTCTGAGGAGCTGCTGCGCCGCCTCGTTCCGATGGAGACGCAGGGCCACCGACGCCGCAGTCCCCAAGGCCCTGCGCAGCTCCCCTTCCAAATCAGCCTCGCGGGCCGCCAGCCCGGCTTCCTGCGCCGCCGCTTCGGCGTCGGCGAGCCGTCCCTCCTTTAACGAAAGGTGCGCTTCGTTGTTGCGGGCCACAGCAAGAGCCGCCCGGTCGTTTCGCTCGCGGACGATAACCGCCTCTTCCGCGTAGCAGGCGATGGCTGCAGACAGGCTTCCGCTTGCTTCCAAAAGGGAGCCCCGGATGCCAAGCGCCCGGGCCAGCGCCGCCGGATCGCCGAGGTTGCGGCAGAGGGCGACCTGTTCGTCGCTCATACCCAGCGCGGCGGTGGTGTCCCCCGCGCCGAGGGAGGCCACGGCGGCGCCGCCGAGGGCGTTCTGGATCGCCTTGCCGTCGCCGATCTCCCGCCCGATGAGGATCGCTTCGGCGTAGAGGGGAAGCGCCTCCTCGGGCGCATCCTGATCCAAAGCCAGGGACGCCCGGTTGGTGAGCGCCCGGACGATCCCCTGCCGGTCTCCCACTTTCCGGGCCATCCGCTCTGCATCGCGATAGAGGTTTGCCGCCTTCTCCCGATCCCCCCTCTTTTGCGCCAGCACCGCCTGATTGTTCACGGCGACGGCCAACTGGTCGAAGTCGCCCGATTCGCGGGCCATCCGCTCCTGCTCCGCCAGGAGCAGCGCCGACTCTTCCCACGCCCCACGATGCTGGAGGATGACCGCCTGCGCACCGACGGCCCGTATGAGACCGTACCGGTAGTCGAGGCTCCGGCATATCCTCTCCTTCTCCCGAAAAAGGCCGAAGGCTTCGTCCCAGGCGCCCCGCTCCTGAAGGATCAGCCCCCGGTTCCCCATGATCCGCTGCAAGCCGACCTGGTCCGCGCGTGCGCGGCAAAGGCTCTCCGCCTCCCGATAGGCGTCAAGCGCCCCCGGGGCGTCGCCGGTCAGGTAGCGATGGTTGGCGAGGTTGGAGAGAGCCCCCGCCAGGTTCGCGCCGTCGTCCTCCCGTCGCGCCTGGTCCACCAGAAACGACAACAGGGGGCCGACAAGGGAAAGACGGCCGCTCTCCTGCATCAGAGAGGCGACGCTCCAGACGGCTTCGGCATGATCATGGGGCCGTTCGATGACCGGACGGTAGCTCTCCTCCATCCGGTGGAGTGTATCCCGCTCGATCCCGGCCCAATAGGAGCGGACCTCCATCGGCTCCCGTTCCCATACCAGCGGGAGCCAGCGGGAATCGGCGAGAAACCGGTGGAGCCGTTCCCGCTCGTCGAGCTGGTCGAGGAGCCACGGCGCCTCCTGCGCAGCCCGCCCGTTCGGCTCCTGCGCGAGGAAATATTCCGCCAACGTCCGCCTGACCGCCCGCCGTTCGCCCCGCCCCGAAAGATAGCGGCTCTCTACGGCCTGCCGCAGGAAATCGTGGAAGAAGGTCAGGAGGCCCGAACGGTTGACCAGCGATTCGACCAGCGCCAGATAGAGCCCCGACCAGTAGGCGTGCGGAAGCGGCGCCCCAGCCTCGCCCACGAGGTCGAGAATCTCCCGTTCCGACAATCCGCCGCGCGAAGCCCATATCAGGCTCAGCGCCTTTCGGGTCAGACCGGGCGCGTCCTGTTCGTGGTCGGCTTCAAACCGCGCCAGCACGGCGGTATAGAGCTGGGCGACCGTCGGCGCGGCCAGGTAGGTGTCCAGCCTCCCGTCGATCTCTTCGAACACCCCGAACAGGCGTAGCTCCTCAAGCAAGGTACGCAGGAAAAGGGGATTGGACGTTTGGTCAGCCTCCACGACGCGCGCGCGCCGCCGCTCGTCCAGTCTCTTTCCATACTGGGTGAGATACCCGTCGATGAACCGGCCCCGTTCCTCCCGTGTCAGGGGTGTCACTTCATAGGTGTCCCACCCCCGCTCCGCCAGCGCAATCTGGCATCGCCCCGGGAGGGTCGAGAGAATCAGCCGGACGTTTTCGGGAAAGGAGCGGGGGAGCCAGTCGAGATCGTGCGCGTTCTCCCGGTCGGTCAACTGGTTGAGGGCGTCGATGACAACGACCACCGGCGCGGCGCGGGAGGCTTTGGCGAGCCACCGGGGAAAGGCGGTGATGATCTCCTGCGGGTCGGTGGGGATCTTTTCGGCGTCGTCCGCCCCCTCCTCTCCCCCTGCGCGCGCGAGAAAGAGGTCGATCTGGCCCATGACGCCGCGCATAAGGAGGAGATGGTCGGCGGTGTCGGCGTCGCTGCCGATAAAGTTTACGGAGAGGAAATGGTCGGGACGTTGACGGCGGAATCCGGCGGCCCAATTGGCCAACAGCGCCGACTTTCCCATCCCCGACGGTCCGGTGAGGACCAAGGGCTTCCCGGCTCCCGTGACCGCCTCGTCGATGCGGGCATATGCCTCCTGGCGGGGTATATAGACCTTGGTCCGCGCGGCGGCGAATGCTTCGTTGTCGAGGCGTCGGCCCTCTTGGGGAGAAGGCGCACCCGCTTCCGGGTACTGTCGGTCGAATGCGCGCCACAGGTCGTCCAGCACCCACCGTCCCAGCGTTTTCGCGTCCGGATATCCCTCCCGCAGGAAAAACCCGGTGGCGCGGATCCGCTCCTTGAGGGCTTCGAGCCGGACCGCAGAGGTCTCATGCTCGGCCTCGTAACCGTCCACGCGGCTTAGTCGCTCTTCGATGCGGCGCGAAGCCTCTCGGGAGCGGAAGTAGAAGAAGAGGTTATCCCGCCGCTCTTCCCGCTCAAGGGCGCCATGAACGATCTCGATCTCGGTGATCGACCGTCCCGTATAAGCCGGGTCGTCCGCATGGGGGGGGACCCACCCGTATCGCTCGCCCAGCAGACCGATGAAGTAGGGGTAGCAACGATCGATCTCGTCCAGACAGACCGCCAACGTGTTTCCCCGTTCGGCCTCTTCGGCGGTGATACCCCACCGGAGATCGACCGGCGCGAAGCCGACCATCCGGCGGGCGAGCCGCCGCTCAAGCTCCGGGAAGACCCGTCTGACCAACTCGTTCCGCTCTTCGTGCATGTCCCGGAAGGTCGAAGAGAGAAACACCCGGATCATCCGCGGCTCTCCCCCTCCGGGGGGCGCCGTGCCCAAGAAATCGTGATCGGTCATGACGGACGCTTTCATGGTTGAAGCCTGCGCACCCCATTGTAGCCCAGCGCGGGCCGCGGGCCGTGTGTCGGTGACTGATATAATCGGGCGAACAAGGGGAGGTCCGGATGGCCGCTTACCGCAGACGCAAGGGGACGAAGGGGGCGGTTCTGCCGTCCCCGTTTGACGGAATGGTCGAGGAAGTGGCGGCCCGACTTCACGCCACGTGGGTAGAGCGGCGCCGGGGCGAAGGGTGGACCTGGGGCCCCCAACGCAGCGATGCGAAGAAGACCCATCCCGACCTTGTTCCGTTCAAGAAACTGGCCGTCGGCGAGCAGGATCTGAATCGCATTGTCGCCGAAGAGGCGCTCCGGATGGCCCTGTCGCTGGGCGCCGTGGTGGGCGATCCGGTCGCCTCCGCTCCCTCCCGGGGCGCTCCCCTCAACGCGGAGGGGATCGCTATCCCGACCCTCTTGAAGAACTGGCGCACGCTCGCGCAAAAGGGGGAAAGACTCTCCCCGGCGATGTACGAAGCCATCGGACAGGCCGCCCTGAAGAAGGGGGCGCCTCTGATCGCCTACGATATCTTCACCGAAGCGCTCGCCCATACCCCCGGGGTCCCCCGGTTGGTGACGCTGCTCGGGCTCTCTCTGGCCGAGACCGGCGCCTACGAGAAGGCGGTGGCGACCCTGACGCAGCTGCATGCGTCCGGTCGGGCCGACAGCGACGCCATCGGCATTCTGGCCCGCGCCTACAAGGACATGGCATGGCTCTCCGGCGACCGTCGACACATGGAAAAGGCCCATCTCCTCTATACCGAAGGGTACCGGATGGCGCTAAGGAAAAAGTCCGCCGGATGGCGCGACCGGGCTGTTTATACCGGCGTCAACGCCGCCGCCACCGCCTGCTTCGCCGGGAAGGAGAGGATCGCCCGCACGCTGGCCAAGGAGGTCCTGGCCCTGTGCGCGTCAGGGGGAAACAGCTATTGGGATCTCGCCTCCATGGCAGAGGCGGCGGCGATCCTCGGGCGATGGGACGAGGCCCTGTCAGGTTACCGCCAGGCGGGTGAGTTGGGCCGGGACAACCTTCGGCAACTCACTTCCACCCGGCGCCAGGCGCGGAGACTCCTCAAACGGATGGGAATGGCGACCGACCGGTTTGACCACTGCTTCAACGTTCCCAACGTCGTTACCTTCTCGGGGCACATGATCGACCGCGCCGAACGGTTGCAACCGCGGTTTCCGGCGGAACTGGAGGGACGGGTCAGGACGGAAATCGCGCGCCATTTGAAGGCGCTCAAGGGGGGCGTCGGCTTCTCCTCGGCCGCCTCTGGCGCCGACATTCTTTTCATCGAAGAGATGATCAAACGCAAAAGGGGGGCATCCGATCCCGACAATGTCGAGATCAACATTGTCCTCCCCTGCGCCCTGGATGCGTTCAGAGAGATCAGTGTCGATCCCGCCGGACGCCATTGGAACGCCCGTCTGACGCGGTCGCTTTCCCATGTCTCGACCCTTCTGGAGGTCAGCCCCCTCCAGCATTTCGCCTCGCCCCTCGATTTCGGATTCACCAACATGACCCTGATCGGTCTGAGCCAGTTGCGGGCGAAATCGCTCGATACCGACGTTGCGCCGCTGGTCGTCTGGGACGGCGCGACCGGAGACGGCGGGGGGGGGACTGCGACCATGGTCGCCAACTGGCGCGCGCGGGGGCTGGAGCCGACCATCATTGACATCGGAAAGCTTAGGCGGGACGAGCCGATCATCATCACCCGCCCGACCCTGCGGTCTCCCGTGAAGGCGCAGCGCATTGCGTCGCTTTCGCGGATCGACAAAGACGGGCGGCTCGTCTGCGCCATGCTTTTTTGCGACGTGGTTGGTTATTCGCAGCTGAACGAAGAGCGAATTGATCCTTTCGTAACCCATTTCATGGGAACCGTGGCCGCCCTTGCGAAGCGTTACCGCAAAGGGCTTCTGACGCGCAATACCTGGGGGGACGCGATTCATATGACGTTCGCCTCGGTCGAGCAGGCGGGACTGTTCGCGCTCGACCTGTGCGAGACCATCGGCGGAGCCGACTGGGGGGCTGTGGGGCTCCCCGCCGACCTGAACCTCCGCTTCGGACTCCACGCCGGACCGGTGAAACGGCGGTTCGATCCGGTTTTGGGTATGTCCGTCTACACCGGCGTCCATGTCAGTCGCGCAGCCCGGATCGAGCAGATTACCCCTCCCGGCCATGTATATGCGAGCCAGGAGTACGCGGCGCTGGTCGTAAGTACGGGAGTGACGTCCCTCGCTGTTGAGTATGCGGGCAAGATAAACTTGCCAAAAAAATATGGCGATTATCCTCTCTATATCCTTCGTCGCGCGGGGTAAAAACTGACGGGGCTTAAGTAGCTAAGGACCCCACAAGCTCTAAGCTACGTCAGCCCCATAAGGTTAAATCATGTATAGAATGGCGGAGGAGGGGGGATTACTCGGCGCCGGGCGGCGCCTCGCCCTCCGGGTCGTCGCGCGTTGCGCGACGCTGCGTCGTCGCCCGAAACTGAAAAGGGCGCCGCCGCCGAACCGCCTGGTTGATATCGGGGGTTCGAACCCATGCCTCTTATTCACCCGACAGACCATCCCTGCGGGACGGTTCCTTGGCTGAATGGCGGAGAGGGGGGGATTCGAACCCTCTTTGTGTGTTGCAAGGCATGGAAAGTAAAAGAGTTGTAGTTATGTTATGCGACCTAGGGTAATATGGGGGCAAATGTGCTGGGAACCTGCCATCGTAGTGGAAAAGAAGTGGTTGGTATCGAGAGCCCTGCATGAGTTTCGATAAGCCCCATCCAGACATACGCCCTCCGCATCGATGAGAAGGTACAATTTCCCCCCGGCGGAATTCGAAGAGGCGTATTATCGAAACCAACAGGGGCAGGCCAAAGCGGCATGACTCAGATCAAAAACCCTCCGGAAAAACCGGGGCGATTCAACCCGATGCTCAACGATTTTCCGACCCGGACCGGTCGTTCCTTCTGGCGCCTTCCGCATGTCCGCATGACGCTCCTTGCGGCGTTCATCGGGTGGCTCTACTCGCTTGCGCCAGCGGACGCCTTCGATTTTGGCGCTTGGAACGCGATTCTGGAAAAGCGCACCCGGGTGACGGTATGGGAAGGGGTGGCGTATACGGGGTTCGATTACGCCGGTCTCGCCGAATCGGACGAGTTCACACGGCTTATCGACGATCTGGATGCCTACCCGCTGCGAAGCTTGCACGGCCGGGACGAGACCATCGCGTTTTGGATAAACGTTTACAATATATTTGCGGTAAATGTCGTGAGCCGCCACTTCCCGATTCGGGGGATCAAAGATGCGGGCGGTTTACTTTCCCCCGTGTGGACGATGCCCGCGGGGAAGGTGGACGGAACAACCTACACTCTCGACGGGATTGAGGAAGGGATCCTCCGCCCCCTGAACGAGCCGGGCATTCACTTCGCCATCGTATGCGCTTCCGTTTCATGCCCGGACTTGCGCGCGCAGGCGTACACGCCCCAGACGCTCAAGGAGCAACTCGCGTCGCAGACCCGGACTTTCCTGCAAAACCGCGACAAGGGAATGCGGATCGATGACACGGCGAAGGTGATCCACCTTTCCATGCTGTTCGACTGGTACGAGCGCGATTTCGCCCCGCAGGGGGGCGTTCGTGCCTTTATCAACGCCCATCGCGGCGACCGTCCGCCGATCCCCGGCTCGTATGCCGTACGGAGCCTCCCCTACCGGTGGGATCTGAACGTGGTCAGATGAGCCCCCCCGTACCCTCTTTCACCTTCATCGTCCCCGCCCTGAACGAAGAAAAGAATGTCGTCGCCGCCGTGGAAACGATCACCGTTGCGGCGCAAACGGCGGGCCTTGCCGATTACGAAATCATCATCGTCGACGACGGCAGTTCGGATGACACCGCCAAGGTGGCCGAGCCGATTGGCGAACGACGCGCCGAAATCACCTTGCTGCGCAACAAAACGCGACAGGGAGTCGGCAAAAGTTTTTTGGCCGGAGTCGCCATTGCCCGGAAAGAGTACTGCCTGATCTTCCCGGGGGACAACGAGTTTTCCCTCGATTTTCTCCCTGATGCCGTCGTAGCCCTCACCTCCGGCGCGGCGGAATTCGTCATAACCTATGTTTCGAATCCGTGGACGCGCCCTTGGCGCCGACGCATTCTTTCGGGAATCTACCTGCGGCTCTTCAACCTCATCTTCGGGACGAACTTCAGATATACGAACGGAATCGTCGTCTATCCGACCGGATGGATACGGTCGGCGCCGTTGGTTTCGGGCGGATACACCTTTCAGAGCGAGGCGTTGTGGAGAGCCCATCGCATGGGCAAGCGCTTTTTCGACGTTGGCATGACCATCCGGCCCCGCGCCCACGGAAAGTCCAAAGCGGTCTCCCTGCGGGTCGTCGCGGAAACGCTCGTCGCTTTGGCGCGAATGTGGCGCGCCTCCCGCCGGTCTCAGCGGATCTGATAGGTGATCCCCAGCGACCAGGTCACCCCATCGGCCGTGTTTTCCCCGTTCAATGCGGCGGTGTAGCCAGCCTCCACCCCCCACGTCCCGCCCAGCCGATATCCGACCGCCAGGTCAAGCTTGACCACGCTGAAACGGTTTACCGTGGTGGGATTGCCCCCTTGGTCCGTCACCGGATCCTCGTTTCGCATGCTGACCACGCCATCCAGCTTCGCCCGGGCGTACGACGCGCCGGTCATCTCCCCGCCGATCTCCGCCAGATACCGGAACTCGTCGGACGGTGCTTCGGCGCGATAGCGGTAGCCCGCTTCGAGGTTCGCATAGCCGGGAAAGAAGCGCCACAGCGACGCGCCCAGCAGGAGGCGATACTCGATGTCGAGCTGCCCGTTTCCCAGGGGAAGTCTGCTGGTTTTGTCATAGAAACCAGGCGCCTTGATGGTGATCTGGTGCGACAGGACGCCGTAGGCCCTTTCTCCGAGCGTCCCTTTCACCCCCAGTTCGACGTCCCCGACGCCGGACGTACTGGTGGTGGCGAATTTGTCGGAGGTCTCGATCCTCTTGAGGGCAATGGTGGCGACCAGAGTAAGGGAGTCGGTTATCCCATATTCGATATAGTTGGACAGATTGAGGTCGGTGAATCGTCCATCGTACGGAAAGGATCGTCGCTTCCCGGTGTCGTCGTAGTACTGGGTGGCTACGTAATAGTTGGCGGAAAGCTTGTCGTAGAGCTTTCCTTCGGGCTGTCCCCATGCCCCCGCATCGGCGCGCAGTGACGCCGCCACGACGAGGAAGGCCACCCCCATCAACGTGGGCAGGAACCTGATTTTCGCGATACGCACGGGCGCCAGCTCCTCCCTAACGGTTAGCCAAAGAGTCCCGCTCGCCCGCTTCATGGCGCAAAGGGATGGGGCGGAACCAGTCCCAATGAATGCACGATATGAGCCACGCAACGCGGTTGGACGACCGCTCCTCGCCAATACGTTGCATGCGCGAGGGCAAAACCATCGACAGAGACTATCTGGGCGCCCATGGCAATTGAGGCTCAAGAGAGGAATATTCAATAAGTTAATTGAGGATATGAGTAAATGCTTTAGCCTTCTCATACTGTTAAATCAGGCGCGGTCCGCAACGTTTCGATCAAGAGCCTATCGCTCGTCTTTCTGGCTCTTTGCTGACACGACGGTCTCTCATCACCCGCATCCTCCGCGCAGAAGGCGTGGTCTGCATATTGCACTGCGACCGGTCAAGCGACCCGGACCAGAAGGGGGGCGAAGACACAAGAGGGCAGCCACTCACAGAACCGATGTGGCGCCGGGGAGATCCGCTCCATTTACTCACCTCGACGAAAAGAGGCCTACTAACGATGAAAACGGCGCAAAAATATTTTCTTCTGCTGCTGGCCGGAATGTTCGCCCTCAGCGCGTGCAGCGGCACGACGTCCACGACAAAAGACTCCCAAAACCCGTCGGGGCTGGTCGATCCGGCATGGGTGAATCAACTGATCGAGTATCACCGGCCGGGCAGCTCCAGCGCGGCCCCCGCCGGATATTCCCATGACCGGGCGCATCGATACGTCATTTTCGAAACCCAATGGGGGCCGGTCGAACAAGCCACCGCCTATATCGCCGGACACGTCCCCGGGGCTTTCCACTCCGACTCCGATACGTATGAAAACGGCTTCCCCCGCTGGTTCCTGCTTCCCGACGAGGAATTGAAAGCGGCCGCCGGGCGCATGGGAATCACCGCCGACGCGACCGTCGTCGTCTACAGCGACAGCTCGATTTTCGCCACGCGGCTCTGGTGGATCCTCACCTATCTGGGCGTCTCCGACGTGCGGATCATGAACGGCGGATACGCCGCCTGGGTCGCCAGCGGCTATGCGGGGGAGAGCGCCATCAACACCCCCACCCCGGCGACCTACGCCGGAACGATCAACGCGAACGTCCGCGCGACCACCGATTACGTCGCGTCTGTCTACACCTCCGCGACCGCCCAACTGGTCGATGTGCGCAGCGAAGACGAGTATCGGGGGATCATCAGCGGATACGACTATGTGGAGGCCATGGGGCGCATTCCCGGCGCGACCTGGGCCTATGACGCCGACAGCGCTTCGCCCTATTACACCAACGCCGACGGGACGCTCCGCAGCGCCGACGAGGTCCTGGCCATGTGGCGGTCGCTCGGGATCACCTTCGACCGGGAGGTCATATTCTACTGCGGCGGCGGCTACCGCTCCGCGCTGGCCTATTTTTACGCGAGCCTGCTGGGATACGACAATGTCCGCAACTATTCGGACGGCTGGGAAGGCTGGAGCACCACCTACACCCAGGATGCGTCGGAGAACTGGATTCAGACCCCCTCGGGCCGTCCGATCGCCAGCGGCGAATGAGGCCGTCATGAGCCGACTGTCCAACCGGCTGATCGCCAGGGTATTCACGGCGTTCCCGTGGCTCGCGCGGCGCGCGGCGGCATCGGTCGTCCCGATGTCGTACGAAACGACCCCGTGGACGCCGCTGAAAAAGCCCCTGTCGGAATGCCGCGTCAGTCTGGCGACCACGGCGGGGGTCCATATGCGGGGCGAGTCCCCCTTCAACATGGCCGATACGACCGGGGATCCGACGTTTCGCGTGATCCCTGCCGCGGCGACCACCGGCGAGATCATGATTACCCACGACTACTACGACCACCGGGACGCCGACCGGGACGTCAACGTCGTCTTCCCTCTCGACCGGCTCAGGGAGTTCGCCGCCGGAGGGAGGGTGGGGGGAGTGGCTTCGCGCCACTACGGCTTCATGGGGCACATCCTCGAGAACCAGATCGACCGATTCGTGGACCGGGAAATCCCCCGGGTCGCCGCGATGATGAAAGACGACGGCGTCGATGTGGCTCTTATCACCCCCGGCTGAGGATTATGCAATCGGTCCGGAGGACTGATTCAGCGGGTTCTGGAAGAGGCGGGCATCGCCACGGTGGGGATTTCCATCGAGCGCAAGTTCACGGAGCAAATCCGCCCCTCGCGGGCGGTGTTTCTGAAATGGCCCTACGGTCACCCGTTGGGGGAGCCGGGAGCGGTCCGACAACAGCGGGCGGTCATGGAGCAGGCGTTCCGTCTTTTGGAGACGGCGACGGAGCCGGGAATCATCGTGGACCTGCCTTTCGCCTGGCGGCGGCAGGCGTACGAGTAATCCGGCCCGGTTCACTTCGGGCGCCGGGTCGCGGATGCCGGTCATGGCGCCCCGCAGGGGGAGGACGGTCCCCCGTGCGCGGCGGCGTCCCCCCCTAATGCGGGAAGCGACGGAAACGACAGGGACACCCAACCGCTCCGGACGGCAACGATCCGTCGGGAAATTTCATTCATCGAATTACGAAGGGACACTGCATATGCGAGCCACGCATGCTGGAATTACATTCTTGATGACCGCCCTCCTTACCGTCGCCGCGTGCGGCGGGACGGCTTCCACACGGACCGATTACGCCAATCCCGGCCTTCTGGCGAAGGGGGCCGACCTGGATGTGGACGGGGCAAACCAGATCATCATCGATACGCGAAGCGCGGCCAAATACGCCGAAGGGCATATTGAAAACGCGATCAACCTCTCTCCGGGGGCGCTGGACAGCGCCACCGACGCCGGTCCCACCTTCGACCTGCGTCCCGCTGCGGAGGCGGCCGCCATCCTCGGAGCGGCGGGCGTTTCCAGCGCTGCGACGATCATCGTCTACGGGTCCGATGTCGACGCCGCTACCGGCAGGATGTTCTGGGATCTCGAGTACCTCGGCGCCGCCAATGTCCGGATCCTGGATGGCGGCTACGCCAAATGGGTCGCTGACGGACGCCCCGTCGTCACCACGCCGACCACGGCGCCGCAAGCCGTCTTTACCGCCAGCGTTGACGACCGTCGGGTGGCCACCAAAGAATACATCCTAGCCCACTACGCCGACACCGCCAACTACGCGATCATCGACTCCCGGAACGCCGAGGACGGAGCCGATCCGGTTTGGGGACCCGGTTACACGAGTCGGCACATCCCCAATGCCGTCAACATCCTTGTCGATGAATTCCTGAACACGGACAAGACCGTGAAGTCCTACGCCGATCTCACGACGCTGCTTGACGCCAAGGGGGTCACCGGCGGCAAGACGGTTATCACCCACTGCTATGTCGGCTGGCGTTCCGGGCAGGAGTATTTCATCCTTCGCCTCATGGGGTTCCAAGCGAGGAACTATGAAGGCTCATGGGTCGAGTGGTCCGCCGACCCCTCCTTGCCCACCGAACCGTAAACCGGAAGCGGCGACGCCGACGGCATGCGATCCCCACTCCTCTGACCCGGCCCGCCGGATCAGAGGAGTTTTAGTAGACGAATCACGAGGGAGAGACACCGCGCACATGAAGATGACGACGTCCCCCGCGCGTGCGCTCGTCGCCGCCATCGCCGTTGCGCTGGTCACGGTCGCGGAGGCACGGGCGGCCGACATGGCCCTGATCGAACCGGCGGCGCTGCAAGCGACGATGGCGACGTGGGTGGTTCTCGACGCCCGTCCCCGGTCCGCCTGGGAGAGCGGACGCATTCCGGGGGCGTTGTCGCTGTCCTGGGAGAACTATACGGGAACCGATGGCGAGGGAATCCCGTTCAGGATTCTCCCCCCCGAAGAATTGGCCCTCCGGCTCGGTTCGATGGGCATCGACGGAATAACCCCGCTCGTCATTTACGGCGACGCCGATACGAGCTGGGGTGGGGAAGGATGGGCGGCCTGGATGTTTGCGTGGCTGGGGCATGAGGGGCCGATCCGCATCCTGAACGGCGGCGTCGACGCATGGCGCCGCGGCGGGTTCGCGGTAACGACGGGGGCGCCGACGGCGAGAGGCCGCGCGCGGTATGTCCCCCGTCCCGCCCCGGAATGGGATATCGCCACCGCCGAGATCCTCCGTCCCCGGACGCCGATCATCCTGATCGACACCCGGTCGACCATGGAATGGCTGGTCGACGCGATACCGGGGGCCGTCCATATCGAATGGGCGAAATTCCACACCGGCGACGAGCGTCGGCCGCTGGGCCGCGACGCGCTCGTCCGCCTGCTGCGCGATCATGGTGTGGACCCGCGCAAACCGGTGGTCTACTACTGCCGGGGAGGGGTCCGCTCGGGGTATGCGTGGATGGTCCATCAACTCGCGGGGCTCCCCGACGCCCGCAATTACGAAGGGGGGATGGAAATGTGGTGGAAGCATTCCGCCCGATAGGGAGCCCCGTCCGGACGGCGTATACCGTCCCGCCGCGTCAGGCGCCCGTTCCGTTGGCGGCCCCGAATTTCTCGCGCGTCTCCGCGAGTATGGCGACCATAAATCCGAGGGGAAAAAGAGAGAAAAACGGAACCGCGTACCATGTCCCCCGCTCCCAGGCGAATTGCAGCGGGAGCAGGCTGTAGAAGAACAAAACGAAATTGACGGCCACATGGCGCCACTCCCGGTGGTGGTAGACTCCGGCCTGCGGCGGCATGCCCGCCCCGCTTGCGGCGCCGAACTTGGGCGTTCTGCGGAAAGCCCCCCCCTGCATCCACATTCCGCCGAGGACGGAGAGCGCAATGGCGGGGGCCAGACCGATGGTCAGCACGGGCAACAAGACCGCGTGCCGGAGCGGAACGCGCCCGCCCGACGCCGCCGAATGGACGGCGAAAAAGAGGAATACCGCAAAGCTGGTCGCCATGAACAGCGGGAGGTCTATCCGCACGATCTGCCAGGGGCCGATGCCGACTCTCGTCAGGACCGCCGGGTGGAGGGTGAGGAATATGACAACCCCCAGCAGCCAGCAGACATTGGCGAGCAGATGGGCGACGGCCTCGACTTTCAAAACGGACGGCCACGGGCCGCCGAGAATCCGGGGGAGGAGTTTGCGCGCCGTTTGCACGGAGCCTTTGGCCCAGCGCTGCTGCTGCCGGCGCAGCGCGGAAAGGGTGATGGGAAGTTCGGACGGGGCTTCGCAGGAATCGAGATAGATGAAGCGCCAACCCGACAGCTGGGCCCGATAACTCAGATCGAGATCTTCCGTCACCGTGTCGGACTGCCATCCTCCGGCCTCTTCGATCGCCCGACGCCGCCAGACGCCTGCCGTCCCGTTGAAATTGAAGAACAGCTTCCGTCGGTAGCGCACCTGGTGCTCAACCGAAAAGTGGGCGCCCAGCAGCATGGCCTGAATCCGGGTAAGCCACGAGTGGTCGGCGTTGTCGAAGGACCACCGGATCTGGACCATGCCCACCCCCCCGTCGGCGAAGTGGGGCATCGTATTCCTGAGGAAGTCGGGCGTCGGCGTGAAGTCGGCGTCGAAGATGGCGATGAACTCCCCTTTCGCCTCCGCCGTTCCGGCGGTCAGGGCGCCCGCCTTGTACCCCCCGCGATGCGTCCGCCGGATATGGGCGATCCGCGTTCCCCGGTCGAGCCAGTAGGCGACACGCTCCTCCACGATGGCGGTCGTCTCGTCGATCGAGTCGTCCAGAACCTGTATTTCCAGCTTCCCTTCCGGCCAGTCGAGCCGCGCGACGCAGTCGATGAGCCGGGCGATCACGAAGCGCTCGTTGAATACCGGCAACTGGACGGTGACCATTGGCTCCTGATAATCCGCCGGAAGCGACGGGGTCGGCGTCGGCCCCCCCCGCAGCTCCCACCAGCGCCGAAGCGTGACCAGACGGTGCAGCCCGTACAGTGAGAAGGCCCCCAGCGCCGCAAAATGAAGCCACGTCAGCCATTCGAGCGCAGTGTCCATGGCGGCCAGAGGAGCCCTTTCGGTTCGGCGCGGAACGGAGAGCGGCGCGGGTGTGCCGGGTCCGCGCCCCCGCAACCGTCAGTGAGCGGTCAAGGCTGTTATTATACCTTCTGACCCGGTCGACCTCGATCAAAATGGGCGTCCGATCACCGGGTGTTCGGCGGCCCCCCTTTCCGCGACAGGCTGCAATGAGACGTGACGGCGCATCCCTTTCGCGCGCCCCGCGCGGCGCGGTCTGGCTGATCCCCGCCGCCCTGCTCGCCTCGTGCGTAGCGCTGGCGATGGAGCCGGAGTTGCGCCTCGCCGTTCCGATGCTGACCGGCGTCACCGCTTTCATGACCATTCTGCTCGCCACCACCCTCTATCTGGGCGAACGCGGACACGTATTCTGGAGCGTCCCCGCGATTCTCGCGGTGGCGTTGCTGATGCGCGTCCCGTTTCTGTTCGATCCGCCGCAACTTTCGGACGACCTGTACCGGTACGTGTGGGATGGCGCCATGACGACGGCAGGTATGAATCCGTATTTCACGGCTCCCGCCCTCATCGCGCCCGGTCCGGGACTTGCCGCCATCCATGCGTCGATCAATCATCCCGATCTCGTCACCATCTACCCCCCCGCCGCCCAGACGCTCTTCGCGGCCTGCGCGCTGTTCACGACCGATCCCGCCGGATTCAAGGCGATCTTCGTCGCCTTCGACATGGTTCTCTGCGCGCTGCTGGCGGTCGCGGCCCGGCGGATGGGGTACGAGCCATGGCGGATCACCCTCTATGCCTGGCATCCGCTACCCGTCGTCGAAATCGCCGGATCGGGACACGTCGACGGCGCCGGAGCCGCCCTGGTCATCGCCGCGCTGGTTATGGTGATGTCGGGTCTCGATGCGCAGGCCCGTCCCCCGGGGGGGAATGCCCCCTTTGCAATGGGGGGTGCGCTTGTGGCGGTCGCCGGGCTGGTGAAAGTCTTCCCGCTGCTCGCCCTCCCCTCGCTGTTCGTTCTGACTCCCAGCGCGGGCAGACGGGCATTCGCCCTCTCGTTTCTGGGCATGGCCGCGCTCATCACGCTTCCCTATGGCGCTGGTCTTCCGGGACTGGCGGGGACGATGGAAACGTATGCCCGCCACTGGGAGTTCGCCGGGTTCGCCTTTAACGTCCTGCGCCTCGCAACTGGATCGGGCGATTACGCCCGATCCCTTTTGGCGGTAGCACTAGTGGTAACGGCGGCCCTTTCCGCCGCCCGGTTGAAGAGAGCGATTGGCGCCAAGACGCCCGTCGAGGCCTTAGGGAAGGCCACCATGCGGAGTTGCTATTCGCTGACTATCGCCTTTTGCCTCCTCACGCCGACCTTGCAGCCGTGGTACGCGATCCTGCTGGTGACCTTCTTCCCGTTCGCCGCCGGTCCGGCGGGCCTGACGCTTTCCTGGGCGGTGTTTCTGACGTATCACGTCCAGATCGGCTCCTTTATCCTCGGCGCATGGACGGAAGACATCATGGTCACGTCGGCCCTATTTCTCGCCCCCTGCGCCGTCCGCGCACTCGCTCTTGCGCTCCCCCGCCTGAAGAGCCATAGTGGAGCATGTCGCACGGTATAAACCTAGGAGGCCGCACGGCGATGCGCCACCTGCGCTCTGGTCACACACATTCGGCGCCTCACGGATTTCAGCGATGAGCGTCAACGTAAAGCGTCGGCTTTTTGAAACGCTGGCCATCCTCGGCAAGGCTCTCTCCAGCGCCACCCGTCTGGAGCTTCTCGACTTCCTCGCCCAGGGGGAGCGGAGCGTGGAGCGCCTTGCGGGGCTGGCCAATGTGTCGGTGGCCAGCGCCTCGCAACACCTCCAGACTCTTCTGCGCGCCGGACTGGTGACCAATCGCAGAGAGGGACAGAAGGTCTACTACTCCCTCTCCGACGATTCGATCATCACCCTGATGGGGGGGATGCGTGTGGTGGCCGAGCGGAATATCGCCGAGATGGAGCGGCTGATCGCCACGTTTCTGAAAACGAAAGACGCGCTTGATCCGGTCGCTCCCGCCGACCTCATCAAGATGATCGAAAACGACGCCGTCGTCATCATCGACGTTCGCCCCGCCGACGAGTACCGCATGGGGCACATCCCGGGCTCAATCAATATCCCGTTCAAGGAGCTGGAGGGAAGGGCGCGAGAAGTCCTCGGCGACCGTGAGATCATCGCCTACTGCCGGGGGCCCTACTGCCTGCTCTCCTATGACGCAGTGACCCACTTCCGCTCTATAGGACAGCCTGCCCGGCGGCTGGAAGACGGTTTTCCCGAATGGAAAAACGCCCACCATCCCGTCGAGCGCGAATAGCAGACGTTCGACATAACGTCGCGAGTATCAACAGTCGCCGGAGAGTCGATGCGATGCGCCTCTTCCCTTTCTTCCCCTGCCTCGACCCATTTTCAGCGTTTCGACGTCGCATCCGACCTTCCTGGCGACTGACATCCCCCGCGATCTACCCCGCCACGTCGGGTGCCGGGTCACCCTCGTCGGCTGGCTTATCCACGCTCAACGGACGTCAACGAACAAGGGGGAGCCGATGAAGCGAGTATCAGCTTAACGGCGCTTTCGATGAGGAGACGTACAAGGAGTTCCCCAAGGTTTCGAGCAAGAAGGGGGCTCGGTTCGAGATGGATGCCGCGATGGTTGAGTTGGTACGCGGCGCTCTCACGGGGCGGGAGGGGAGTCTGGAAGATTTTGTCTTCATCCATCCTCGAACAGGGAAGCCGTACCAGCATCAGACGCTCGATAAGATTTTCGGCGAGGCCCGGAAGGCTCTTGGCTACCCGGAGGCGACGCTGGAAGTATTTGGGCGCCATTCATGGGTGACGCAGCGGTTCGACGAGGGGTGGAGCTACACCGATATTTCTCATTACACGCTCAACGATGTGGCGACGTTGCAGAAGTTCTACGCGAACGTGACCAAGGCGACCCGGCGAACTGTTTCGAAAATAGGTAGAATGCGCACAAGAGTTGGAGGTGGCGTTGATGAGCATTCAGAAGAAACTGAGAACTGGTGTGGAGCGACAAAATGCGCGTGAGACATTTGCAAATGGAATTTCTAGCAATATTAAGAAAGGTGTCCTGTATGTTGGCGGATTAGGGAGCGCGATTGAAAATGGAGAATATTCGTTTGGAGACGGAATGTTTCATCTGCGCAATATTCTTCAGCCTCCAACTATCTTCGAAGTAGCATCGGTAGCCAACCATTTGAAAGCAGATTATCTTTCAGTTTCTAGATACTCCGCCTATCTGAAGTTTGAAATAGCCCTCTTGCCTGATGACTTTAGGGATGATCCAAATTTGGCTTTGGATGCAGCTTTCCACTTAAGTTGCCTCTTAAAACTAATAAAAGCTCACAACCTCTTTTGTCCCGCTGGCTCCTCTGTTTCTTGGGACTTAGTGTCCGTTGCTCAAAAGAATTCTGTGGATTTTATGCTTCTTGATGATTTTCCTCGGCGAATAGAGTTTGTGAATAGCGATGTGCCAATGCTTGATAGCAATGATCTAAAGTGGGCTGAAAGTTACTTTGAGAATGGCCGTGTCCTGCGGAATAAAGAATCCTCTGGCAGATTTGGCCTCGCCTTCAATCTCTATTATTCGTGGAACCATACTCAAGATATGCGAATTGCCTTATCCAATCTCTGGATTGGACTTGAGGCCCTATTTGGGAAGAAGAAAGATCGGCCGGTTAAGAGAATGCTGGTAGAGCGTATTTGTGATTGGCTGCCGAGTGAAGACGCGCGATCCATCGGAGACCTCTACGAAAAACGATGTGATGCGGTTCATGGGAGGAAGATGAATGGACAAGAGATGGGAAAGATACTGATGAGAACTCATGATATCTTTCGAGCTTCACTCATGTGTACAGTGACGGTATTGACCTGACAGTGGCCCCTGTCGGGGTAGTTTCTTAGGC
>JADGCD010000130.1 GCA_015229165.1 Nitrospinota bacterium
AAACGGCCCGAGGGGCAGATGGCCCTCTTCCGGCTGGAGTCGATGCTCGACTCCATCTCCCGGTTGAAAGAGGATCGAAAAAAGGATTAAGGTGGTTCACCCACCCCTGAGGACCGGAGCATGGCGCAAAAAATACTGGTGTTAAACGGCCCCAACCTGAACCTGCTCGGCCTGCGCGAGCCCCACGTCTATGGTGGGCTCGACTACGACGGTCTGATCCGGCTCATCGAGGCCCGCGCCCGGGAGTTGGGGGTGGAGGCGGTCATCCGCCAGAGCAACCACGAGGGGGAGCTGGTCGACCTGATCCAGAAGGGCGCCGCCGCCTACGCCGGGATCGTCATCAACCCCGGCGCCTACACCCACACCAGCGTCGCCATCCGCGACGCGCTGCTGGCGGTGTCGCTGCCGACGGTGGAGGTCCACATCTCCAACACCGCCAAGCGGGAGCCGTTCCGCCACCACTCGTATATCGCCGACGTGGTGGTCGGAACCATCACCGGGCTGGGGCCGAAGGGGTATCTGTACGCCCTGGAGACGCTGGCCGACCTGACCGGCGCCCAATGACCCTGCTGGTCGACGATCCGGCACGGTCGGCGCCGTTCCTTGCCGCGCGACGGGAGAAGCTGGCGGCGCTGCTGCCCGCGGCGGGGATCGACGCCCTCGTCGTCACCCACATGGTCAACGTCGGGTATCTCTCCGGTTTCACCGGCACCGCCGGGATCGTCGTCGTCACCGGGAAGGGCTGCCATTTCCTGACCGACTTCCGCTACGCCGAGCAGGCTGCGGCGCAGGCGGTCGGCATGAACGTGGTCATCTACAAGGAGCCGCTCCCCGAACTGGCCGCCCTGCTGGCGTCGGAAGGGATCGTCCACGCCGGGTTCGAAGGGGAGCATGTCTCCGTCGCCAAGGCCGACGACCTGAAGAAAAAGGTCGACGCCGTCCGGTGGAAACCGGTGGCAGGGTCGGTGGAGAGACTGCGCCTCGTCAAAGACCCGGTGGAGATGGAGGCGATTCGGACCATGGCCGGGACGCTAGCCCGGGTCTGGCCGACGGCGGTGGAGCTGCTCCGCCCCGGCGCCGTGGAGCGGGAGATCGCGGTGGAGCTGGAGTACCGGCTGATGCAAGAGGGCGCCGACTGCCGGGCATTCGATTTCATCGTCGCCAGCGGCCCCCGCAGCGCCATGCCCCACGGCGTGGCGTCGGAGAAGGTGATCGCCAAAAACGAGCTGGTCATCCTCGACTGGGGCGCCTTGGGGAAGGGATACCACACCGACAACACGAGGACGATCGTCCTCGGCGACGTCGGGCCGGAGCTGCGGGGGATCGTCGATCTTTGCCTGGAGGCGAATCTGGCCGCCATTGACGCCGTCCGGCCCGGCGTGACCATGAAGGCCATCGACGACGTCGCCCGGGGAATCATCACGAAGGCGGGCTACGGCCCGCAGTTCGGCCACGGCACAGGGCATGGCGTCGGGCGGGACATCCACGAAAAACCGACCGTCAGTTGGCGCGACGAGACCCCGGCCCAGATCGGCATGGTGTTTACGATAGAGCCGGGTATCTACCTCCCCGGTCGCGGCGGGGTGCGGATCGAAGACATGGTCCACGTCACCGAGCGGGGGTGCGAAGTATTAACCGAGAGAGTGCCGAAATGATGAAAAGAGTGGTGTTGATGGTCGCGTTGGTCATGGCGGTTGGCGTCGCCCATGCCGACGAGCCGGTGGCCGCCCTTCCCGCCACCATGCCCGACGGGGCCAAGGGGGCGTCGGTGAAGCTGGGGCTTAACCTGTTTCAGAAGACTAAACAGTACGCCCCCGCCAACGTCGGCAACGGGCTGGCGTGCAGGAACTGCCATCTCGGGTCGGGGACGGTGAAGAACGCCGCGCCTCTCTCCGGGTTGCAGGGGGTGTTTCCCGAATATTCCGAGCGGGAGAAGCGGTCGATCACCCTGCAGGAGCGGATCGACGGTTGCTTTCAGCGCTCCATGAACGGGAAAGCGTTGGACCCCGACAGCAAAGAGATGGCGGCGTTGATCGACTTCATCGCTTGGATCGCCGACCCGGAGAAAAAAGCCGGACGGGGCATCCCGGAACTGGCCGGGAACCTGACCGGCGACCCCAAACGGGGGAAAGCGTTGTTCGCCGACCAATGCGCCGACTGCCACGGCGACGACGGACAGGGGATGAGGGAAGAGGGCGCCTACACCTATCCGCCGCTCTGGGGCCCCGAGTCGTTCAACGACGGCGCCGGGATGAGCCACCCCCGCTACGCCGCCGGGTTCATCAAATGGAACATGCCCTACGGCGACGGCGGCAGCTTGTCCGACCAGGACGCCGCCGACATCGCCTCGTTCGTCATCAGCAAACCGCGACCGAAGTACGAGAAGGGGAAGGGGAAGTAGAGGGGCCGTCTCCCGTATCGACTTTTCGAGAAGATCGACATGTTCACCGTTCCCCTTCGACTTTTGCTCGCGCTCCTTATCCCCCTGCTTCTCCTCTCCTGCGGCGGCGGGGGAGGGGGGGGCGACGGAGCGCCGACGAGCGCCGAGAGGCGTCCTTTCCCGCAGCATACGCCCTATGTGACCGGGTCGATCCTCCCCACCGCCCCCTCCCGCGACACGCTGGACCGGGTCGTCCGCGACTTTTACGACCGGTGGAAACGGCTCTATCTGCGCGACGATTGCAGCGTGGCGGGGGAGCGGCGCGTCTACGTCTGGTTCGCGCCGCAGGAGTGGGACGACCGCCAGCCCCCCACCATCGCCGTCTCGGAGGGGCAGGGGTACGGCATGATGATCGTCCCCCTGATGGCGGGGCATGATCCCGACGCCCGCGCGATCTTCGACGGGCTCTACCGCTTTTACAAGGCCCATCCGAGCGCCCTCGACCCGCGCCTCATGGCGTGGCGGCAGGTGGAAGGGTGCGGCGACGAGACCCCCGGCGCCACCGACGCGGCCACCGACGGCGACCTCGACATCGCTTTCGGTCTCCTGCTGGCCGACGCCCAGTGGGGGAGCGACGGGGAGGTGGACTACCGGGGCGAGGCGACGGCGATCATCGACGCGATCATGGCCCGGGAGATCAACCGGGAGACGTTCGCCCCCCTGCTGGGGGACTGGGCCGCCGACGATGGCGACTATTTCTACGGAACCCGTTCCTCCGATTTCATCCCCGACCACTTCCGGGCCTTCGGCGCCGCCACCGGCGACCCCCGCTGGGGGCGGGTGGCCGAGACGGTCTACGGGATCGTCGCCACCCTCCAGCGAAACGACAGCCCCGTCACCGGCCTGCTGCCCGACTTCATCGTCCACACCGGCGCGGCCACCGCCGGGGTGAAAGGGCTCTATCTCGAAACCGCCTTGGACGGCGCCTACGGCTACAACGCCTGCCGGGTTCCGTGGCGGTTGGCCACCGATTATCTGGTGTCGGGGGACGCGCGGGCGCAAGGGGCGGTCGGCAGGATGGGCGACTGGGTGCGGCAGGCGACCGGGGGAGACCCGTCCCGCATCCGGTCGGGCTACTATCTGGACGGCAGACCGATCCCCGACAGCGAAACGTTGTCGGAGGATTTCCTCGCACCGCTGGCGGTCGGCGCCATGGTCGATCCGACGGGGCAGGTGTGGCTGGACGCCCTATGGGGAACGCTTGCAACCTTCCCGGTGGCCGAGCGTCACTACTACGAGAACACCCTCCACCTGCTGGCGCTCATTGTCCTGTCGGGGAACTGGTGGACGCCCTGATGAGCCCGACCTTCACCGGCACAGGCCGCAGGTCAGCTCCGGGTTGCGGGCGGCGGTCGCTTCGTCGAGCCGTCGGCGGACGGCCATCGTCGGGGCGGCGTGGAGCGAATCCGGATCGCTCTTCGCCTGTTCGGCGATGGCGATCATCGCTTCGATGAAGGCGTCCAGCGTCTCTTTGCTCTCGGTCTCCGTCGGCTCGATCATCATGGCGCCCTTCACGATCAGAGGGAAATAGATCGTGGGGGGATGGAATCCCCGGTCGATGAGCCCCTTGGCGATGTCGAGCGTGCTGACGTGATGCTCCTGCTGAATCTGGTCGTTCAGGACGCACTCGTGGAGGCAATGCCCCTCGATCGGCACATGGTAATGCCCCTTCAAACGGGCCTTGATGTAGTTGGCGTTGATGACCGCCGCCTCCGCCGCTTCCCGGATGCCGTCCGGCCCCATGGTCAAGAGATACGCCGCCGCCCGCAGCAGGATGCCGACGTTGCCGAAATGGGCGTGGACCCGCCCCACGCTGTCGGGGCGGTCGGTGGCCAGCGTGTAGCCATCTTCGGTCTTCACCACCACCGGCGTCGGCAGGAAGGGGATCAGCTCTTTCCCCACGCAGACCGGCCCCGCGCCGGGGCCACCGCCGCCGTGGGGGGTGGAGAAGCTCTTGTGCAGGTTCAGGTGGCAGACGTCGATCCCCATGTCGCCGAACCGGGCTTTTCCCATCACGGCGTTCATGTTGGCGCCGTCGCAATAGACGAAGCCCCCCCGGTCGTGGACGATCCTGGCCGCTTCGGCGATGTCCGACTCGAACACGCCGAGGGTGTTCGGGTTGGTCACCATCAGGGCGGCGACGGTGTCGTCCATCTTCTCGGCCAGTTCGACCAGGTCGATCTTCCCGGCGGCGTTGGACTTGATCGTCACCGCCTCGTAGCCGCAGTAGACCGCCGAGGCCGGGTTGGTGCCGTGGGCGGAGTCGGGGAGGAGAATCTTTTTGCGTGCATCCCCCCGTTTGGTCAGGGCGGCCCGGATCATCAGCAGGCCGGTGAACTCGCCGTGGGCGCCGGCCGCCGGTTGCAGGGTGCAGCCGGGAAGCCCCGTCAGCTCCGACAGCCACAGCGCAAGATCATGCATCATTCGCAGCGTTCCCTGCGCCGCCGTGTCGGGCTGCATCGGGTGGAGCCGGGTGAAGCCTGCCATCCGGGCCACCGCCTCGTTCACCCGGGGGTTGTGCTTCATGGTGCAGGAGCCGAGCGGGTAGAGGTTGCTGTCGACCCCGTAGTTCCACTGGGACAGCCGCGTGTAGTGGCGGATCACCTCCGGCTCGGAGAGTTCCGGGAACCCCGCGATGGGGGAGCGAAGCGCGTCGATGCCGAAGGTCTCGGCCAGGTCGAGCTCCGGCAGGCCGTCCATCTGGATGTCCACGCCGACCCGTCCGGCGGAGCCGCGACCGAAGATGGTGGCCTCTTCGAAGACCAGCCCTTTTTGCGATTGTTTCATCGGTTATCTTTCAAAGCGTGCCAGCGCGTCGGCCAGCCGGTCGATGGATTCTTTCGTGTGGACGTCGGTGGCGCAGAAAAGCATCGCCGTCTCCCGCCCCGGCAGGCGCCCGGTCAGCGGCAGGCCGGAGACGAACCCTTCCTTGGCCAGCGAGCGGCGGATGACTTCCGGCTCCACCGGGGTCTTGATCGCCACCTCGTTAAAGAAAGGGGCGTCCGGGTAGAGGGGGGCGAACCCCTTCAACGCCGTCACCTTCTCCCGCAGGTAGCGGGCGGCGGAGGCGTTCTTCATAGCGAGGCGCCGCAGCCCCATTTTGCCCAGCAACGACAGGTGGATGGCCGCCGCCGTGGCGCAGAGCGCCTGGTTGGAGCAGATGTTGGAGGTCGCCTTCTCCCGGCGGATATGCTGCTCCCGGGTGGCCAACGTCAGGACGTAGCCCTCTTTCCCGTCGGCGTCTTTCGTCTTGCCGACGAGGCGCCCCGGCATCTGTCGCGCCCAGGCGTCGCGGGTGGCGAACATGCCGACCCCCGGCCCGCCGTAGTTGAGCGCTCCGCCGAAACTGGCCCCCTCGCCGACAACGATGTCGGCGCCGAAGGCCCCCGGCGACTTCAGGATTCCCAGCGCCACCGGCTCAGGGACCGCCACGATCATCATCGCCTTGGTCTCGTCGCAGACCCGGCGAATCATGGCCAGATCCTCCAGCGTCCCCATGAACGACGGGTAGGAGACCACCACCGCGCTGGTGGCGTCGTCGCAGGCGACCCTGAGAGCCGCTTCAGGCGTCAGGCCGGTT
>JADGCD010000131.1 GCA_015229165.1 Nitrospinota bacterium
CAGGTGTCGGCGATCTCGGCGGCCAGATGGGGGGCGCGGATCAGCTCGGTGGCTGCCTTGGCCCGCCAGACCGGGTCGATGGCCGACATCCCCATGGCCGACGCCCGGGCGTCGGCGACGAGCGACAGGTCGACCCCGTCGGGTCCGTAGACGCTATCGTGGCAGGGGACGCAGGCGTCCGAACCGGCGAACCGGGGGGTGGTGAACGACCGGTCGGTGGAGAGGGGCGTCGTGGTCGATCCGCCGTTATCCCTCCCGGCGCCGGAACAGGCGACCAACGTCATCGACAGGAGCAGAACGGCGGCATGGCGTCTCATAGGAGCCCCTCCTTCGGAACCTCTGCCCCTTTGACACCGATTTGTCAGAATCGGTTCCCGAACCAGGTCAATCGATCCCCTCGGCGAACCGGACCTCCTGCCGGATTCGGCGCATCAACGCCCCCAGACGCTCCTTTCGCGCCCGGGTTGCCAGCGCCCGACGGGCAAGGGCGCGCCCCTCCTCGGCGGGGAGGGGGGTCGGCGCCCGACGGTCGGTCACCTCGACCAGGTGGAAGCCCAATCCGCTTTCGATAATCACCGGGCCACTGTCGGCGCCCCGGTCGAAGAGGGGGGCGAACTCCCCGATCACCTGCTCCCGGTCGAGCCACCCCAGATCCCCCCCCCTGCTGCGGAGGGACAGGCGCTGTACCGCGCGGCCTTGACGGCGAAAGGCGTCTCTTCGGCGGCGATCGCCTCGATCCGGCGTCGGCCTCCCTCCCCCCCGTGGGGGGATTCGATCAGGATGTGGCGGACCCGGATACCCTCCCCCTTCAGGGCGGCTCGGTACTCACGCTCGAAAAGCTCCTCCACCCCCTCCTCGGCCACCGGCTCCTCGTCCCCCAGCCAGACGGCCACCAGCTCCTCGTCGGCCAGCTCCCGGGCGAACCGGTCGGCGTCGATCTCCATCACCGCCAGCATGGCGGAGAATCCTTCGAGACCGGTCAGCGCCGCCAACCGCGTGGCCACCGCATCGGGGTCGGGCGCCAGCCCGGCGGCCCGGGCCTGGTCGGCCAGCTCCTTGCGGAGCAGGTAGTGATAGACCGTCTCCCGCATATCCTCCCCGCCGGTGGTGAGAATCTCGAAAGCCAGATCGGCGTCGGTGACCGGTCGGTCGCCCCGCCACGCGACGGTTCGGGACATGGAAACCTCCGTAAGCGAATGGGACATCATACCAGCCATCGGAAGGGGTGTCGTACAATGGAAGGATGTACCCCGCAGCAAGGCGTCTTTTTCCGTCATGACCCGCGAGCAGCGTATCGTCACCGTCTCGTCGACGGCCCACTTCCTGACCCACATGTTCATCCTGATCTTTCCGGCGGTGGTGGTCCCCTACGCCCGGGAGACGGGGCAGCCGCTGTCGGCGGTGTTCGGGCTCGGGTTCATGATGTACCTTCTGTACGGGGCGCTGGCCATTCCGGCGGGCTACCTGGCCGACCACTGGTCGCGGATCGGCATTCTGCGTATCTGCATGGGGGGGATGGGGCTCTTCTCTCTGCTGGCCGGGTCGACCGCCGATCCGGCCCTCTTCGCGCTGGCGCTGGCCGGTATCGGCGCCGCCTGCGGTCTCTACCATCCGGCGGGGCTGGGGCTGATCTCCCACGAGATCGACCGGCAGGGAAAAGCCCACGGGATCAACGGCATCTTCGGCAACTTCGGCATCGCCGCCGCCCCCCTTTTCGCCGGGGGGGTGATGCTCTTTTTCGACTGGCGATGGGTCTATTGGGCGGGGGCGTTCCTCGGATTCGCCGGGGTGGCCCTGACCTATGCCCTCCCGTTCACCGTCACCAGCCACTCTGACCTCGAAAAGAAAAAGGGCGCCGATCCCCACCGGGCCGACCACTGGCTCTGGTTCGGCGTCCTGTGCGTCGCCATGACCTTCGCCGGGCTGACCTACCGGGCCAACATGACCGCGCTCCCCGCCTACTTCGAGACCGAAGCGGCCGGGCTGGCCCGATGGCTGGCGTCAGCGCTCCCCGACGGCGCGACCGCCGACCGGCTCTCCGGCGCGGCGGGGCTGATGGTCTCGTCGGTCTTCATGGTCAGCATGGTGGGGCAATGGGTCGGGGGACGGTCGGCGGACCGGTTCGACCTGCGGCTGGCGTATCTTTCATGGCAGGCGTTGTCGTTCCCGTTCGTGGTCGGCATGGCGCTCTTCGCCGGATTCCCCCTCTATCTGGCGGCCATGGGGCACGTCTTCTTCGCCTTGGGGATGCAGCCCATCGAGAATTCACTGGTAGGCAAGCTCCTCCCCCGGCGGTGGCTCTCCACCGGCTACGGCATAAAGTTCACCCTGACGTTCGGCGTCGGATCGCTGGCGGTCAAGCAGGTGGCGTGGGTCGAAGAGCGGGGGGGGTTGCGCGACCTCTACCCGATGCTGGCCGGAGAGATCGGCGTCATCGTCGCCTTTGCGGCGTTGCTGTGGGGGGTGTCGCGCCGGGCCATGCCCCGGATCGCCAACGATCCGTCGTCCGGCGACCCACCCGCCTGACCCCGGCGTCCGCCACGGCAGTTTGCGCCGTGGGCGCCTCGGGGTATAATGACCCTTCAACCGGAAAACCAACACCGCGCGCGGAGCGACATGAGCGAGGGGAAAGCGACCATCGGACTCGTGGAGGATCCGTATGTCCTCAAGTCGGCGCTTGTCGACCTGCTCAACAAAGCGGGGTATACGCCGCTGGTCGTCGCCCGGTCCGAAGACCCCGTCAAGAAATTCGAGACGGCCAAACCGGCCATCATCATCACCGACCGGGACCCGGCCACCTCCGACCACCCCTTCGGCATCATCGACGCCATCCGCAAAAGCCCCGTCCTCGGAAAAACGGAGATCTTCTTTTTTTCCGACAACCTCGACGTCAAGGACGAAGTAGCCCTGCGCCGGTTCAAGATCAACTCCTTCTTCCTGAAGAGCGCCGATCCCCAGACCCTGATCGACGGCATCCGGCTCCAGCTCAACCCCCCCAAGGAAGAGACCTATCAGGAATGGGAAGACCAGCTCCTGAACCGGGGACAGGTGATCGTCGAACGGCAGGTCCAGGTTCCCGGCCCGGCGGCCCCTGCGGCCCCTCCCCCACCGGCCCCGGCGCCGCAGGGCGGGGGTGGGCTCTTTGGCGATGCGGGGGGGGGAAGCGACGACATGGGGGGGATTTTCGACTCCATCTTCGGCGTGGACGACACCGACAAATCGGCCAAGGGGCACTTCGACCTCGGCTCCGCACTGTTCAAGTCGAAGATATGGGACCAGTCGCTGGTGGAGCTGCGGATGGCCGCCAACGCCCCCAAATACGCCTGCGACTCCTACCTGATGATGGGAAAAGCCTACCGGGAGCTGGGAAAACTCCCCGACGCCGTCCGCACCTTTCAGGCGGGGCACAAACTGGCCGCCGAGGGGCAGAAGAACGAGTTCTCCTTCGAGCTTGGCGCCACCATGGAGCAGGCGGGCAAACCGGTGGACGCCTACCGCCTCTTTGTCGCGGTCTACAAGGCCGACCAGAACTATCCGGGGGTCAAAGAACGGCTGACCAACCTGAAAAAGCAGCTCCCCGCCCAGGAAGGCGCTTAATCACCGCAGGGGGCAAAAATCTCCCCCATTGGTCAGATAGCCCTTTCGTCAACCGATTGACGCGCTCATTGTGATCGCAAGACACTGATTCAATGAGCGCCTGACACATTATTGCGGGCGCCCCCGCTTACTATCAGAGGCACGGCTCTTGCTTCCACCATGGGAAGGAGAATCATGCGATACCGATGAACGCAGGAAAACTGGCGTACTACACGTTGCTGGCCGCCGCGGCCGCCGTCGGGTTCCATCTGGGACAACGGCAGGTCGAGGCCGCCCCTGCGCGCATGGAAGACGTGGCCCTCTCCGAGCTGGAAGGGCGCACGCGGCTCACCGTCACCCTCGACGAGGGGGCGCCCCTGAAGCTGTTCTTCGACCGTGAGAACCGGAAACTGACCCTCCGGTTCACCGGAACCACCATCCCCCCCTACCTTGCCGACCTCGCCTATCAGGACAAATTGGTAGAATCGGTCAAGACCCTGGGGGGAACCGGCGTCACCGACGCGACGCTGGAGGTTCTCTTCCGCACCGACGCCGTGGCCTTCACCCGGGGGGGGCCCGCCGACGCCCGGACCGTCACCTTCGAGTTCCGTAGCGGCGCCACCCCCATCCGGCTCCCCGGCAAGATGACCCTGGCCCAGTTCGAAGAGAAGCTCAATCCCCCCGCCGTGGCCGAAGCGACCCCCGAGCCGACCGCCGAACCGCTGGCCGACAGCGCCGACGCCATGATCGCATCGACCCCCGCCGAACCGGCCCCCCCGGCGGCGACCGCGCCCGACGCCCCCTCCGCCGAGGTGATCGCCCGCCGCTTCGCCCCCATCGACGCGGTCTACAACGACAAAGAGGCCCGCTCCGGCCGGGACGTCTACCTTGCCCTCATGAAACAGATGCGCAAGGAAGAGGAAGAGGCGTTGAAGACCACCATCGGGCAGGCGCAGGATTTCCTGAAAACCTATCGCGACTCGGTCTACCGGGAGACGGTGGCCTACACCCTCGCCAACGCCGCCTTCCTTCTCTCCAAGCGGAACAAGGAGTACCGGGATCAGGCCATGGACGCCTACAACGAGGCGATGTCGGCCTTCCCCCAGTCGGTCTATTACCCCCAGGCGATGATGCGCCGGGCCAACATCTATTGGGACAAGGATTTCGGCATCGAAGCCCTGACCGAGTTGGGAGGGTTGATCCGCAACTTCCCCACCAACAAGTATGTGGTCCCGGCCATGCTGGCCCGGGCCGACATCTACCTGACCCAACGCAAATACCAGCGGGCCCACAACGAGTTGGAGCAGATTCTGGTTCTCTACCCCACCCGCCCCGAGGTCCGGGATGTGAAATACATGATCGCCGAGTCGTACTACGACCGGGGCGAGTACTCGCAGGCGATGTCCATCTTCGACGACGCCCTCACCCGGTGGCCCACCTACCCGAAGACCCATCCCCGCACCTACCTGAAGATCGCCGACACCCGCTACCAGCTCGGTCTCAAGGAAGTGGCGGCCGACGACTTCCTCTCGCTGGCCAACCTTTTCCCCCAGTTGGAGGAGGGGCGCCGCGCCCTGCTGCGCCTCGGCGACCTGTATGTGGAGCAACAGCGGATCAAGGAGGGGCTCTCCCTGTATGAAGAGCTGATCCGCGTCTATCCGAAAAACGACGAGGCGGTGATGGCCACCCTGCGGATGGCAAGCCTCGGGGCCGAGAACCCCGACCTGCTCAAGGCCAGCCGCATCTTCGAGTACGACGCCTACGCAGACCCGCTGGCCGCCTTCGACGAGGTGGTGAAAAAGTTCCCCGAAAAGTTCGGCGAAGAGGCCCTCAAACGCAAGGGGCGCGCCCTGACCGGGATGAAGCGGTATCTCACCGCCATCCTGACCCTGAAGGATCTCCTGAAAAGCTACCCCGCCACCCGCCTGTCGGAGGAGGTCTTCGGGCAGGTGCGGGAAAACCTGGTCCGGCTCATCGAGACCTACCACGGGCAGGAGGGTTTCTTCCTTGCCCTTCTGACCTACTACGAGAACTTCGACCCGTTCCTGCGTTCGCTCACCGACCCGGTCACCCTCGCCCGGATCGCCGACAGCTACGACGCCATGACCCTCTACGACCGGGCCGTCGACTACTACCGGATGGCCGCCCGCTACGACACCGGCCAGACGCAGCTTCCCCGCAACGCTTACCGGATCGCCCGGGCCACGCTGGCCAAGGGGGCGCACGACGAGGCGGCCAAGATGCTGGAGCGGTATCTGACGCAGTTCCCGGCGACCCCCTACACCAATCCGGCCCGGCACCTGCTGGGGCAGGCCCTCTACCGGGGGGGCGACCCGACCCGCGCCGCCACCGAGTGGCGGATGGCCATCGAAAGCGACCCGATGAGCCCCCTCACCCCGGAGAGCGCCTATCTGCTGGGGGGACTCTACAA
>JADGCD010000132.1:0-372 GCA_015229165.1 Nitrospinota bacterium
CACCGGGGTGATGGAGAGGCGGCTCCCCCGGGCGATGACCTTCATGTCGCGCAAACCGGGATGCTCCTTCAACTCAGCCAACGTCACAATCCTTGGGAGGTGGCGGACATAGGTGACCTCGACGTTGACCCAGCGGGGGGCGTCGGGGGTCGCTTTCGGGTCGAAGTATTTGCTCTTCGGGTCGAACTGGAACCGGTCGGGATAGGCCTCGCGGGTGACCTTCACCACGCCGACGATCCCCGGTTCGGCGCAGTTGGAATGGTAGAAGAACCCGACGTCCCCCTTCCGCATGTCGTCCCGCATGAAGTTGCGCGCCTGATAGTTGCGGACCCCGTCCCACGAACCGGGCCAGATAGTCGTCCACCCCCTCCA
>JADGCD010000132.1:382-3217 GCA_015229165.1 Nitrospinota bacterium
CGCTTTTCTTCCCCTTCAAGTGGTCGAGGGAAAAGGTGGTCGGCTCCGACTTGAACAGCCAGTGGCGCATGGCTCGTCCTTACGCAAGGTGTTAAGTAAATCTTTGTATTCTATGATAAAATCGCACGGTTGGCCAATGGGGGCCGTCGTTTGGGGGTTGCATGCGGGTTCTGGTCGTCGACGACATGGGCGCCATGCGCCAGACGGTGAAGCGGGCGCTGGTGAGCCTCGGGATCGTCGATATTCTTCAGGCCAAGAACGGCAAAGAGGCCTGGGAGATGATCGTCGCCGGTCTCGACCGGCCCGACCAGCGGATCGATCTGGCCATCGTCGACTGGAACATGCTCCCCATGCCCGGCATCGACCTGCTCAAGCAGATCCGGGCCGACCGGCGGTTTTCGGATCTCCTCTTCGTCATGCTCACCGCCGAGCAGCTCAAGGACAACATCATCGTCGCCATCCAGTCGGGGGTCGACGAGTACATCGTCAAGCCTTTCACGCAGGGCGCTCTCCGGGAGAAGCTCGACCGGCTGACGGTGGTGAAGCTGTCGCAGGTGAAAAAGGAGATCGACCACCTCTTCGCCCGCCGCCGGGAGGAATCCCCCGGCGAGCCCCCTCCCGACGACGAGTACGAACGGATGCGGGAGCGGACGCGAAAGCTTTCGGGGCTTTCCCCGTGGAGCCACACCGGTTCCCTCTTCATGGGGCGGGTGGCGCTACGCTACGGAAAGCTGGAGGATGCGGAGGCGTGGCTGCGGATCACCATCGCAAAAAACTTCGGCGTGGTGGAGGCCCACGACCTCCTGTCGAAGGTGTTGCGGAAGATGGGGAAGGTGGAGGCGTCGCTGGCGGAGCTGACGGTGGCGGCGGTGGAGCGCCCCGCCGACGCCGGGCTGAAGCGGCGGATGGGGGAGGCCTATCTGAAGGCCGGGCGGCTCGACGAGGCGGTGGCGACCCTCGCCGAGGCGCTGCGTCTCACCCAGCAGGGGGAAAAGAATCCCCGGAAGATCGCCGCCGGAAAGAGCGCGCTGGGCGCCGCGCTGGTGGCCCACGGCGCGGCGACCGGCAATCGGGCCGAGGAGAACGAGGGGGTGGCCGACCTGGAGGAGGCGACCCGGGCCGATCCCGACCTGCTGGCGGCCCACTACAACCTGATGGTGGCCTACCGGAAGACCGGGCGGGACGAGGCGGCGGCGGAAGTGTTCGCCCGGGTGTCGGCCATGGAGCCGAACGACGCCGACGGGTGGGTGGCGCTGGGACAGGCCTACGCCGACCAGGAGGAGAAGGGGAGGGCGCTCTTCGCCTTCGGCAAGGCGGCCGCATTGGCCGACGGCCGGTACGACGTGTACGAGACCGTCGGCGTCGCCCTCCACCGGGCCGGATGGGGGGAAGAGGCCCTCGGCTGGCTGGAGAAGGCCACGCAAGCCAACCCGTCGTCGGTTCTCCCCTACAACCTGCGGGGACTGATCTACCGGCGCGCCGGTCGTCACCTGGAGGCGGTGGGAGAGTACGAGAAGGGGGTGGCGCTGGTTCCCGCCGACGCCGGGCTCCATTTCAATCTGGGGGTCGCCTACTTCACGTCGGGGCAGGAGGAGAAAAGCCGCCCCTGGTTCGAAAAGGCTAAGGCGCTCGCCCCGACGCTGGAGGGGGTGGACGACTATCTGGCCCGGTTCGTGGGGGGCTGACCCCTCACTCCTCCTCCTGCGGCGGTGACAGGGGAAGGGTCACCGTCAGCCGCGCCCCCGCCGCAGGCGATTCCCCGACCGTCACCCGCCCGCCGTGGGCGTCGCAGGCCATGGCGCAAAAGGCCAGTCCCAAGCCGTAGCCCCCGGCGTTCCCCCCCCGTTCAGCCTGGGCGAAGAGGTCGAGAATCCGTTCCCGGTCCTCCGGGGCGATCCCCTCTCCTTCGTCGTCGACGTGAACGACGGCCCGCTCCCCCTCCTGCGCCAGCGTCACCGTCACCCGTCCCCCCAGCGGCGAATGGCGCAAGGCGTTGTCCAGCAGGTTGGAGACGATCCGGCGGATCACCCCCTCGTCGCCGGTCAGGGGGAGCGTGGCGGGGCCGTCGTAGGCGAGGACGATCTCGTCGTACCGGGCGGAGACGCCGAATTCGGCCACCATGCCGGAGAGGAGCGCCGCCAGATCGAAGGGCGCCACCGTCAGGCACATGGTTCCGCTCTGAATCCGGTAGCTGTCCAGCGACGACTTGATCATGTCGAAGAGCCGCTCGCAGCCGAACCGGGAGAGCTCCACCAACTCCTTCCCCTCGCCGGAGAGAGGGGTCTCGGCCAGCGCCGTCAGGTTGGAGAGGATCAGCGCCAGCGGGTTCTTGAGGTCGTGGACCATCATGAACATCAGCCGCTCCTTCAGGGTCTCCTGCTGGCGGGCGGCAAAGAGGTCTTTCAGGGCGGTGTCGAGCCGCTCCCGCTCCCGGGCCGAACGGGACGCGAGGCGACGGGCCTGGGCGTTCTTGTTGAGCTTGGCCAGTTTCACCGCCACCGCCGCAAGGGCCCCGTCGATGGAGCCGGTCTCGTGGGCGAAGAGGGGGTGGGCGCCGGTGATGCCGGAGACGTTCAGGACCGCGATCACCGCGCCGTCGGCGCCGACGACCGGGAAGGAGCAGAAAATGTCGGTGGGATATTCGCTTCGCTGGCTGTCCGGTTCGCCGGGGCGGATCTGGTCGATGTGGGAGAAGTAAAAGGGCGCCCGCGAACGGATGACCCGGGCCGAGACCGAGTCCCCTGCCGGGTCGATCTCCTGATGGAGAATATCGGGACGGGCGCCTCCCACCGCCGCGACGACCTGCCAGACCCCCTTCTGCCGGAGGACCAGCGA
>JADGCD010000132.1:3227-5974 GCA_015229165.1 Nitrospinota bacterium
CGCCGCCGTCCCGTCGAGGAGCCCTTGCATCACCGCCAGAATCTCCTCCAGCGCCGTTTTCGTCGAAGCGCCGGACGAGCTGTCGATCCCCACCAGCGCGTCCCGGGCGGCCACCTGCAGCCGCCAGAAGGCGCTCTCCTCCATTCCCTCTTCCTGCCGGTATTGGCGGGCAAGGCTGAGAAACCGCTCGACGGTGTCGTTCATGGGGCTCCTGGTGTCGGGTACCGCGCCGCTCCAGCATAGCGCACCTCGCCCCGGGCGCGATAGAATCGACGGATGCGCACGGGGGAGGAGCGGATGACGGGGGTTACGGTCATCATGCCGGTGAAGGGGGAGGAGGGAATGACCGACCTGACTCTCCGGTCGTTGCGCGCCCACTGCGGCGGGCTGGTGGGGCGGGTGGTGGTGGTCGACAACAGCCCCGACGGCGCCACCCGGCGGACCCTCGATGCCCTTCACTGGCCCGCCGTCGAGCGGGTCGAAGGGGCGCCGGGGCTCACCTTCTCGCAGGCGTGCAACCGGGGGGCGGCCCGCGCCGACCGGGGGAGTCTCCTTTTTCTCAACAACGATGTCGAGAGCCGGGCGCCCTGGCTTGGGCCGTTGCGTGAACTCCATCGCCGGACCGGCGCCCTCGTCTCCGCCACCCTGACCTATCCCGACGGGCGTCTCCAGCACGCCGGAGAGGCGATGCCGGTATGGGGGAACCCCTTTATTCTGGGCGACCGGGGGAACGCCGATGAGGCGCGCTACGCCGGTGTCCGACGCCGTTGGGGGGCCATCGCCGCTCTGCTGCTGATCGACAGGGAAGTGTTCGACGACGTCGGCGGTTTTGACGAAGGGTACCGGTTCGGGTTGGAGGATGCCGATCTCTGCATGAAGGGGGGCCAGCAGGGGTGTCCGACGTTGGTGAAAGGGATGGGGGGGATCGTCCATCATACGTCGCAGACGGTCGCCACGCTGACGACCGCCGACCGGGCCGCGTCGGTGGCGGCCAACAACCGCCGCTTCGCCGAGCGGTGGGGGGCGTTTATCGGGGAGCGTCAGCAGGAGTATTGCCGACGCCTCCGGGAGCGGGGGATCACACGGGTGACGCTGGCGGGGGCCGGAAGCGCAGCGGCGACGGCGGCCCGGGTGTTGACCTCCCACGGGCTGAAGCTTGCCGGATACCTGGACGACACCGGCGCCATCCTCCCCGACGACGCCCCGACGGCGCCGGTGGTCGGCTACGGCGAAGCGGCCTCGCTTAAAGGGGGGGCGATCCTCCCGGCGAGCAACGCCCTTGCGGCGGTGGAGGCGAAGGTGGCCGCCGCCGGTCTGTCCCCGCTCCTCCTCGATCCCGAACTGCCGGGGGATGGGTGGACGCCGGGGGAGGAGCGGGGGCTGCCATGAACGACCGGGGAAACGGGTTGCCGCCCGGGCGCCAGGTTGATAAACTGCCGGAAACGGAGGGCTTTGGCGCCCTTCGCGCGCAAAAGCGCCGCCGACTCTCTCTCCTCCGAGGATGATGAACAAACCGACTCCCCTCTCCGACCCGCGTGGGGAACGGACCTCGCCCGACGCTCTTCCCGGCCTCGTCATTGAGCGATCGATCCCCCTCACCGGGATCCCCGACCCTGCGCCGCTCTCGTTCCACTCTCTCCTGATGGGGGATGACGGGCGGTTTTGGATCTCCGACGAGTTCAACCACCGCCTGCTGCTCTTCACCCCCGACGGGATGTGCGAAAAGGTGATCGGCGGGCGGGGAGACGGGCCGGGCCAGTTCTGGTATCCCGCCGGCATGACGTGGGTCACCGGAGCGCACGGGGGGGAGCTATGGGTATGCGATAGCTGGAACCACCGGGTCCAACGGTTCGACCCGACCGGCGGTCACCTCGGCATGTTCGGCGCCATCGGGACGGGGGAGGACCAGTTCGACGAGCCGGTGGCCCTTGCGCCCCTTCCCGACGGACGGGTGGCGATCCTCGACCGGGGGAACTGCCGAATCCGGATCGTCGATCGGGAGGGAACCCACCGTGCCGTGATAGGCGCGAGTGGCGAATGGCGTCCCCTGCGGGAAGGGGTCTTTGAGGATCAGCTGGCCGACGGGATTCGCGGAATGCTCGGTGCGGAGCCGCTGACCAGCTACCCGATGTCCTTTGCCGTGGCCAACGCCACGATAATGGTCGCCGACACCAACAACCACCGGCTGCTTCTCATGGACGATGTCGGGAAGATGCTGGACGTCTTTCCGCTCGGGATTGGGGTTTGGCCCATGCAGGTGCAACCTGCCACGGGAGGGGGGTGGCTTGTTTCCGGGGTCCAACTGCCTCCTTCCCTGTTCGACCACGAGCGTCGGGTGGCGATCCCCTTGCCAGTTGAGTCCGGGCTGGCGGGGCGCTCATTCCACACGAACGCCGCCGGTGAGGTTGTGTGGCTGGACGAGCGGCGCGCCGAAATCGTGAGGGGTCGTCTCTCTCTTCCATACATGGCTCCGGAGACGGAAACCTCGCATGCAGAGGAAGCCGATTGGGAAATGTGGGCCATTCATGCGGCCCATCGCGAAGTGGCGGCGGTTCGCGAGGGGGGAGGGGATGACGAGGTCGAGAGGCTCATGGAAAAGCTCGAGACCGGCGGTCGTGCGATCTTCGCGAAAAGCATGGTCGACCAGAAGGAGTACGCCGATCTCCTCGTGGAGCGTACGCAAAAGATCATGGCGATATGGGGGGGGCGCTCGGCGACGGGGGGGGGGGCGGATCAGGGGTGGCGCA
>JADGCD010000133.1 GCA_015229165.1 Nitrospinota bacterium
GGCCAGCGCACCCGCGTTGCAGTGGGTCAACGCGGTGTCGCCGTCGGCGAGTAAGGTAGCGCCATACTCCCCCATCCGCCGGTTGATGGCCAGGTCTTCTTCGTAAATCTTCACCGCCTCGTCTTCGAGCCGGGCGACCAGCAGGGGGAGGTCGTCGCCGACGAAGGCTTCGGCCACGCCCCGCATCCGGGCGATGGCCCAGAAAAGGTTCACCGCCGTGGGGCGGGAGGCGGCCAGCAGATCGAGGTCTTTCCCCCACACGGTCATGAAGGCTTCGCGGTTGGGGGCGTCGGCCCGCTTGGCGCCGAGCGCCGCGCCGAAGGCGGCGGTGACGCCGATGGCGGGCGCCCCCCGGACCACCATGTCCTTTATGGCGAAGGCCACCTCTTCGGGGGTGGTGTAGTCGAGCGTGACCTCCCGCCCGGGCAACGCCCGCTGGTCGATAAGGCGCACGGCGTTCCCCAGCCATTCGATGGTTCGTATCATGAAGCCTCTCCCTACTTCCGCTTTCCCGGATCGACCTGCTCGATGAGCTGGTCGAGGGCTTCGGAGTCCATGTCCTTCTCTTTTTTGATCTGCTCCCGCTCCTGCGGGGTCACCTCTTTTTTCGCGCCGGTCAGCTCGTCCAGCGCCTTCTTTCCGGCGTCGAGATCCTTGCCGATTTTCTTAAGCGCTTTCCCGGTCCGGGCCGCCTTTTCGAGATCGCCGCTCTTTTTTGCGGCGGCCTTTTCGGCCTTTTCGAGGGTCTCCGCCAGCCCCGGCGCCAGCCACGCAAAGAGGGCGCCGGAGACGCCGATGAGCGGCTTGGCGGTGTAGGCGCCGTCGGTCAAATCCCCCCGCACTTCGGGGAAGAGGGCCACCGGGTACATGGCGATGGCCAGCAGGAGGAGCCCCTTGAGAAGCCCCACCCCGGCCCCGGCCACCTTGTCGGCGGCGGAGACCGCTTCGGAGACGTGCAGGAGCCGACGGACCAGAATCCCGGCCACCACCACCAGCATGACCGTCAGGAAGAACAGCAGCACGAAGGCCACGATCTCCTGCAGCGTCTTGTCGGGCAGGAAGGGGGCCAGCGTCTTCGCCCCCTCCAGGTAAAAGCGGCTGGCGACGAAATACCCGGCCACCAGCGAGGCGATGGAGAAGATCTCCTTGGCCAGCCCCCGGAAATAGGACCAGGCCATGGAGGCGCCAAGGAAGAGGAGGACGAAGATGTCGAACCAGTGGATCAGCGACACGCGAGGCGTCTCCGTGCGGCGGTCACTGACCGCCGGTGTGAACGCCCAGCGGCGACGGCGCGACCGCATCGGCGGCGGCCCCGGCGGCGGCGGCAAGCGAGGCGAACTCGTCTGCGTCGATGCGGCGGACCAGATCGTCCACCACCTCCGCCGGGAGGTAGTCGTCCCCTTCGGCCTTGAGCCGGTTGAGGGCCTTGATGGCCTCGTCCTTTTTTCCCCCCATGGCCAGGGTCAGCCCCAGCGCATGCAGCAGCGGCCCTTTCGGGTAGATCCCCTCCCGGTTGAGCAGCAAATCGTAGGCCACGGCGGCGTCGGCGTACCGTCCCATCCGGACCTGGGCGTTGGCCTTGCCGACGGCGGCGACGGCGGCGACGAGCGTTCCCGCGCCCGCCTTGACCTCCGCCAGAGAATATTCGTCGAACGCCTCCTGCGCCCGTCCGGCCCGCCAGTGGAGGGCGGCCAGATCGGCGTGGGCCTGGGCCATCACCTCGTCGGGGCCGCCCCGGCTGATGACGGCGTTGAGAGCCTCGATCCCGGCGGTCGCCTGCGCCTCGGTGGCCCCGGTGGCAGGCGTCACCGCCTGCGCCTTGTAGAGCCCCTGTTGCGCCTCCTCACCGCGCGCATCCAGGTAGTAGAAGATTCCGTAGACGAGGGCGCCCATCAGGAACGCCGCTCCGGCGCCCGCCGCCACCCGGGGCCAGCGGTTGGCCAGAACCTCCTGCAACGGGTCGGCCCCGGTGTTGTTCCCTTTATTCCTGCTCCGGTCGTACTGTGCGGCCATGTCGTCCTTGTCGTTTGTAGGTTACGTCGTCGCCCGGGCCACCAGCGCGGCGGAGGCTGCGAACAGGGCGGCGACCTCGTCGTCAGTCATCCCGCATCCTTTCGCCACCCGTGCGGCCATCTCCCTGCCCATCAGGTCGCGGGGAGCGTGGGTATCGGTATTGAACACCAGCGTGGCGCCGTGGGTCCGGGCCATTTTCAGCACATGGCCGTTGGTGAAGCTGTGCCCCCCCCGGCCCGAAATCTCCAGCGCCACCCCGTAGCGCGCCGCCAGCGCCGCCTCTTCGTCGGTGATCAGCCCCGGATGGGCGAGAATATCGACCCGGGCTTCGATGGCCGCCCGGTTGGTCCCCGGCGGCACCGGCTCCACGATGGTCTCGCCGTGGACCACGACCATCTTCATCCCGGCGGCCCGGCAGCGGGCGACCAGGCCCCCGATCCGCGCCGGGGGGACATGGGTCAGCTCCCCGCCGGGGAGAACCGTCACGGCCCCGCCGGTCATGGTGTCGGCGAACCGGCCCATCCGCTCCGCCACGAAGTCGTAGTTCGACTCGTCCACATGGTCGGTGATGGCCAGCGCCCGATAACCGACCGCCTCCGCACGGCGGACCAACTCCGAGGGGATCAGCTCCCCGTCGGAGAAGAAGGTGTGCATGTGCAGGTCGATCATGAATACTACTCTATTGAGAAGCGTCGGTCCGCCGTGGCGAACGGGAAACCTATAGTAAAAACATTCAATTGGGCTGTCAAAGGAAAACGCCCGAAGGCGCAAGCCCTCCGGTCTCCAAAAGTTCGGAGGATGACAATTCGCGTCAAGGAAGCGGCTTTCGCGTAACAGCCACAATCACCTTTTTATTCATCGCATTAAACCAGCCACCCCCGTACGATCCGCCGCCATCCCTTCACTGCAGTGACAATAATTGTCAACACAAAGCCCAAGCAGGATCACCGTTCACCAAGCGCCCACCGCAGCCGTGTGGAATCATAATGATTTTACACGCATTGAGCGAAATGCCCGGTTCACTTCTCTTGTGGCACAAGGTATGCTCCTCTCATGTGGCGCATTGAACCGGCAAGGATTCGATGGTACGATCATCCACCACTCAGGGACAGGGCCATGTTGCAAAAGCGAAGAGAGAAAGAAGGGTTTACCCTTGTGGAGCTGCTGATCGTCGTGGCGATCATCGGCATTCTGGCGGCCATCGCCATCCCGCAGATGTCCCTTTACCGGGCCCGGGCCTACTGTTCGAGCGTAGAGTCCGATCTGGCCAACTGGGTCGTGGCGCAGGAGGCCTACTTTACCCTCAACCAGAGCTACACCACCAGCGCCGCCCTCAATGATCCCCCCGGCTTCAGGCCGAGCCCCGGCGTTGCCATCACCGTCATCGGCGCCACCCCCCTCGGGTTCTCCGCCACCGCCACCCACCCGCAGTGTCTCGATGACACGGGGGTCGCCATCGTCTACAGCTTCGACTCAATGTAGGGAATCCTCACCCGAACGTTCCCTCTATATAAGGGACGGCGCCACCGGCGCCGTCCCTTTTCCATTGTCCAAGTGATGGACCTAGCGTCATCAACGCCGCAACTGTCATTGTAAATATTGATATTACCTTCACATCACGGACCGGCGTACACAAAACAAGACACCACCCGACCGGCTGACAATTCGCGTCAATCCCCATCGAATGGCGATCAACGTTGAATCCGTTGTAGTTTTTGGCCTTTCCTGCGCCGAGCGCCACAATACCCCTGACATGGTTTCGGCAGGATGACGATAATTGTCAGCGCGCCGATGGCGAGAGCGGACGCGCCGATGGGCGCCGCCATAGGATGCTCTGTTCATATCATTGTTTTAATGCAATATATCTGCAAAACTCCACACCGCCCCCCCTTTGGCACGGGGCGTGCTTTGTCATGAGAGTGAATTGAACGACCACAAACGTTCAGTCGGGGCTTAAAAAAGCCTTTAACAACCAAGGGAGGAAACACCATGTTCCGTGCTATCCAGAAGAAAGAGGGCTTCACCCTCGTCGAGCTGCTGATCGTCGTGGCGATCATCGGCATCTTGGCGGCCATCGCCATCCCGCAGATGTCGCAGTATCGCGCCCGCGCCTTCTGCTCCTCGATCCAGTCGGATCTGGCCAACTGGGCGAAGGCTCAGGAAGCCAACTTCATCAGCGCCGCGGCCTACACGACCTCGGCCGCCGACAACGATCCCCCGGGCTTCAAGCCCTCCGCCGGCGTCACCATCGTCGGCGCCCTGACCGCCACCGGCTTCACCGGCACGGGCTCGCACGCCCAGTGTGTCGATGAAAACGGCGCCGCGATCACCTACACCTGGGATTCGGACAACGGCGGACTCCAGCCGTAACCGGCCTGATCCGACAAAAAGGGACGGCGCATCCGCGCCGTCCCTTTTCTTTTGTGCCATCATACCGACCATGCGAACCGACAACGCCCTCCTGACCACGGTGGCGATTCTGGCCCTGGCCGTCGCCGCCGTCTACGCCCACACCCTCGGGTATCCCTTCCACTTCGACGACGACGGGGTGTTGGTCCGCCGGGGAAACTTCGCCAACCCCTTCGCCCTCGACGCGATCTGGAGCGAAAGCCCCGCCCGCTTCCTGACCTACGAAAGCTTCGCCCTCAGCCATTTCTTCCACGGCCTCTGGTCCCCCGGCTACCGGCTGGTCAACCTCCTCCTCCACTTCGGCTCGGCGGTGGTCCTCTGGCGGCTGGCCCTGCTGTTGCGCGACCGCCTCCTCCCCGACGAACGGGGGATCGGCTGGCGGCTCTTCCCCCTGACGGCGGCGCTTCTCTTCGTCGTCCACCCGCTCCAGACGCAGGGGGTGGTCTACATCTGGCAACGCAGCGTCACGCTGGCGACCTTTCTCTATCTCCTTTCCCTCTTCCTTTATCTCTCGTGGGCGCTCCGGCGGGAGCGGGGGGAGGAAGCCGACCGCCTCTTCACCGCCGCGCTGGTCGTCGGGCTCATGGCCATGTTCGCCAAGCAGATCGCCGTCACCCTGCCGGTGGCGGCGGTGGCGGCCGACTATTTCTTCGTGGCCCGGTCGTGGGAGCGAATGCGCCCCCGGGCGGGAAAGGTTCTCCTCTTCGCCCTGCTGGCGGCGGTCATCCCGCTCCTGACCCTCGCCGCCGACGCCGGGGAGTGGCAGGACATGCGGATGCGCCGTCATCTGGGGCTTTCGCCGGTCGACTACTGGCTGACGCAGATTCCGGTCTCGTTCCGCTACCTGTCGATGCTCCTCTGGCCGACGGGGCAAAGCTTCGACCCGCCGATCCCGCCGATAAACGGCGTTCTCGACCTCGCGCCGGGAGTGGTGGCCCACCTCCTCCTCGTCGGCGCCGCCTTTGCCCTGCGCCGCCGGAATCCCCTCTTCACCGGCGGGGTGGTGTTCTTCTACCTGGCCCTGTCGGTCGAGAGCCTGACACCATTGGTCGACCCGGTCTTCGAGCACCGGATGTACCTGCCGATGGCCGGGATGGCGCTGGCCGTCGCCTCGTGGGGAGCGGTCGCGCAGAAGGGCTCCCTCGTGACGACGGCGCTGATGGTGGCGATCGTGGCGCTGGGGGTCGCCGCCCACCGGCGGACGCTGGTCTGGCAAAGCCCCGAGACCCTCTGGCAAGACGCCGCCCTGACCAACCCGACCGGCTACCACACCAACATCATGCTGGGACAGTATTACGTCGAACATGACGACCCCGACCGGGCGCTTGGCCACTACCGGATCGTGCAGGAGAGCCATCCGGCGGCGTCGCTGGCGCCGTTCATGGCGGGGCGGATTCTGGCGGAGAAGGGGGACCTTGTCGGGGCGGCCCGGGAATACGCCGAGGCGGCCCGCCGATCGCCCGACTCGCCGGTTCCGCTGAACCGGCTGGGGGAGACCCTGCTGGCGCTCAACGACTACTCCGGCGCGGAGCGTGCCT
>JADGCD010000134.1:0-1028 GCA_015229165.1 Nitrospinota bacterium
TCTTCCGTCGTCAGGCCGGTCAGTTCGGCCACTTGGCGACGCAGTTCCCGCTCCGGATCAACGGTATCACCATGACGTGCGGCAAGCCGGGCCGCCTCGTCCCGCAACGCCTTCTCGCGCAGTTTTTGGAATATATCGCTCATGGATACAACATCGTATCACGGCGGGTGGGGTATGATACCCGGCATGAGCAAGAAAACCGGGATGAGCCCTTGCCCCACCGGGCGCCCGTGCGCCGAAGGGCGAGGGGGTCGTCCGGTGAACCGCCCGATCCGGCTGGTGACCTCCACCATCTCCCCCGGCGGCGGGGGGGGGATCGCCCGGATGGACACCTTTTACCACCGGTTCCTGAACCGGGATCGGTTCGACCCCCTCTTTGTCATCGCCCGGGCGAAGAACGAGGCCGAAATCCCGTACGATCCGACCCTCGACTACCATTACACCGGCGACTTCGACCGGTTCGCCAAACTGGTGGCCCTCTTTTCCGACGCCGATATCGTCCAGTTCATGGGGGGCTTCGACCCGGTAAGCGCCGAGGCGGCCCGGGTGGCGAACGTTCCGGTCATCGTGGAGCTGATGCACATGGTCGAACCGGGGCAGCTCTACCCCTACATCGACACGACGCTGTGCGTCAGCCGGACGGCGCAGAGGGCCCAGCCCGATCCTGCCCGGACGGTGGTGGTCCACAACGGCATCGACGTGGAGCAGTTCGGCTACCGGGAGGAGCGGGACCGTTCCCGGATCGTTATCCTCGAAGCGAGCCGCCGGGAGAAACCGAAACATTTTCACCTCGACCAGCTCGCCGCCGATCTGCTGGCGCTCGACCCCCGGGTCGAACTGTGGCTTGCCGGGAACGGGCAGACGGGGGAGTCGACCGACCGGGTGAAGTTCCTCGGCCCACGCGCCGACATCGCCGACCTTTACCGGCAGGCCGACCTGCTCTTCCTGATGTCGGTGGTGGAGCCGTTCGGGCTGGTGGCGCTGGAGGGGATGGCCGGCGGCGCCCTGCCGGTGGTGGCCGACGACGG
>JADGCD010000134.1:1045-5959 GCA_015229165.1 Nitrospinota bacterium
CGACGGCGCGGATGGCTTCGTCGCGCCGGGGAACGACCGGGCGAAGGTGATCGACGCCGTCCGGCGGGGGATCGCCGTCGTCACCGGGCCGGACGCCTCCGCATGGCGGCGCCGCGCCCGGGCCACGGTGGAGGAGCGGTTCTCCGCCCCGGCCTGCGTGGCCCGCTACGAGGAGATCTATCTCGATCTGGTCGCCAGGAAAGGGCTGCGCCCGAGCCCCGGCCCTGCCACGGCGGAATGGACCCCCGGAGCGCTGGTGGGGGACATCCTGTTCCACTTCAACTATGGCCGGTGGGAGGCGATGGAAGAGAGCGCCGAACGGCTCTACCGCCACCCCGAACCGGTGGCGGTCACGGAGTTGTTGCGGGTGGTGGCGTTGGCGGCCCGGCAGGCGGCCGCCCGCGACCGGGGTCGGCTGGCCGACCTTCTCTTCAGGGTCCTCGACCGGGAAGGGGCCATGAACGGCGAACTGGCCAAACTTTGGGGGGTGGCCGCGCCGCCGGGGCCGGGAGGGCTCGTCGTGGCGAAGGCGTTGATGGCCCATTGCGGCGCCGACCCGGAAGGAGTGATGCTGGCGGTGGAAGGGGCGGTCAACGCCGGCGCCGTGGCCGAAGCGGCGCGGTTGGCCGAGACCGGCGCCGCCCGTTTTCCGCAGGAGAGGGCGTTCGTCGAGGTGGCCCGGATGCTGCGGCAAAAACAGGGAGAGACCTGATGCTGGCCCGACTGTTGAGCCTGCTCGACGGCGCGAAAGAGGGGAGGGAGGAGGAGAGCCGCCTGCCGACCCTGACCGCCGCCCTGCTGCTGGAGATCGCCCGGTGCGACGACGCCTTCGGCGAGGGGGAGCGCACGGCCATCGTCGACGCCGTGGCCGCCCGGTTCCGGTTCGACCGGCGGGAGGCGGAAGGGGCGCTGGAAGATGCGTCGCGCCGCCGCGAGCGGGCCACCGACTTCTGGGAGATCACCACCGAGGCCAACCGTCGGCTTTCCGTGGAAGAGAAAATCGCCGTCGTCGAAACGGCGTGGAAAGTCATCGACGCCGACGGGAAAGTGAGCGTCCACGAAGACGCCCTGATCCGGCGGCTCGCGTCGCTGTTGCGGGTCACCCACACCGAGATGATCGCCGCCAAGAAACGGGCGCGGGGTGTCTGACGCGAGCGTCGGCGTCCTCTTCCGGGTGTAGAATGAAGGAAAAGATCACGCGCTTTCCTGCGCGGCGATCCGTGTTCCGCTTCAAGGGGAAGCCCAATGGCGCTCTGTGTATGGCGGGGGTTGCGCAACCGGCTCCCGGCGGGGTCGCTCCTTGCGCTTCTTCTGCCGATCCTCTCGGCGGCGATCCCCCTTCCGGTCGAGTCGTCTCCTTCCGCCGCCGACCGGGCGTGGCTTATGGCCCATCCGACGATCCGGGTCGGCGCCGTCCCCGATTGGGAGCCGATCTCCATGCGCGACGCGAACGGGCGTCTTTCGGGGATCGCCGGGGAGTACCTGAGCATTCTCGACGAGGCGTTGCCGGTCTCTTTTGACCTTGCCCCCGAAATGGCGTGGGGGGAGGCGCTGGACAAGGTAAAGAGAAAAGAACTGGATCTCCTCCTGCTGCTGGGGAAAACGCCCGAGCGGGAGGGCTATCTGCTTTTCACCGAGGCGCTGGTCGATCTCCCCTACGTCATCATCTGCCGCGACGACGCCCGAGGGTACGGATCGGTGAAGGAGCTACAGGGGAAACGGGTGGCGGTGCGCAACCGGTTCGTCTCGCACGAGTGGCTGTCGGCGGATTTCCCGGCCATCATCCTCGCCCCCCGGGAGACCACCCTTGAAGCGCTGTACGCGGTCAGCGTCGGCGAGGCCGACGCCTTCGTCGGCTCCCTGGCCGACGCCAACTTCACCATCGCCGATCTGGGGCTGACCCGTCTTCGCATCTCGGGCGCCGCTTCGTTCACGAACCACCTTCGCATCGGCGTTCGCAACGACTGGCCCGAATTGGTGACGATTCTGGACAAGACGTTGGCCCCGGTTTCAGGGGAGCGGCGTCAGGCCATCTGGAACAAGTGGATTCACCTGACCCTGCCCCAGGCCGACTACCGGATCGTCTACGCCGTCGCCGGGTTCGCGGCGGCGCTGGTGGTGATGATTCTCGTCGGCGCCGGGTACCGGCTGCGGGCCGCCCGCGCCGCCGTGGAGAATGAGGTGCGGGAGCGGACGAAGGCGCTGGCCGATCAGGTGGAGACGCTCAACCATGCGCAGCGGATCACCCGGCTCGGCCACTGGACGCTGAATCCGGCGACCGGAGAGGTCGTCGGCTCCGACGAGCTGTTCCGCATCTTCGGCCTCACCCGCGACAGCGGCGCCGTCGCCTCGTTCGCTTTGCGGCTCCATCCCGACGACCGGGAACGGGAAGAGGGGACGATCCGGCGGGCCGTGAAGGAAGGAACGGCGTGGGACAACCTCCTGCGGCTCCGGCTGGACGACGGCCGGATCGTCTGGGTCCGGGCCATTGGGATACCGGAGAAGGGGGAGGACGGAACCGTCCGCAGCTTCACCGGCACGGCGCAGGAGGTGACGGAGCAGATCGGCATGGAAGACGAACTGCGGCTCGCCGCCATGATCACGACCAACATGGCCGAAGGGGTGGTTCTCGTCCGGGCCGCCGACGCGACGATCATCTACGCCAACCCGACGATGGAGCGGCTGTTCGGCTACGGCGCCGGGGAGCTGAACGGAAAGCCGGTCGCCCTTCTGAACGCGCCGGGGGATCAAGGCTCCGAAGCGGTGGCGACCGGAATCATCACCGCGCTGAACACCCAGGGGGTGTGGAAAGGGGAGATCCTCAACCGGAAGAAGGGGGGCGAGCCTTTCTGGTGCGAGGCGAGCGTCTCCACCTTCCATCACCGCGCCCACGGCGCGGTCTGGATCGCTATTCACACCGACATCACCCGGCGCAAGGAGCTCGACGAAGCGCAGAGGCATCTCGACGGCGCACGCGACTATTTCACCGCCGTCTCGGCCCACGAATTGCGCACCCCCTTGAGCAAGCTGCAACTGGTCCGGCTGCTCCTCGACCGGGAGCGGGAGGGGCGCGCCGGGGTCACCAAGGCGCTGGAGGTGCTGGACGAAAGCTTCGCCCGGATCAACCGGATCGTCTCGCTGACCTCCCTCTATTCAGAGCTGCGCTCCCCCGGTTTTCGGCGGAAGCATGAGCGGATCGACCTGCGCGGTCTCCTCGGCTCGTGCCTCGACATCACCGGTGTGCAGGCGAAGGGGGCGGGGCGCAGCGTCCTCGTGCGGACCGACTGGAGCGGACTGGACGAAGGGGCCGCCGTCACCGGCGACCAGGAGCTGTTCGCCCAGGCGTTCGACGAGATTCTCTCCAACGCGATCAAATATTCCCGCGACGGGGGGACGGTCCATGTGGAGGGGCGGACCGAAGGGGAGCGGATCGTCGTCGCCATCCGGGACGAAGGGGTGGGGCTGGACCGGGAAAATCTGGTCCGGATCAAGCAGCCCTATGTCGCCGTGGGGGACCAACTGCACCATCATTCGGGGGTGTACCAGTACAAGGCGGCCGGCATCGGGCTGGGGCTCACCATCGCCACGGTCATCTTCCGCACCGTGGGCGGGGAGCTGCTGATCGACAGTCCGGGGCTGGAGGCCGGGGCGACGGTGACTGTCACCCTCCCCCGCGTGGAGTGAGGGTGAGGAGCGACGCCACAAAGCGGGCACGGGGATAATTGTGGTACCATCGCCGCTGATTTTCCAGCATGGCCCACCTTCGTGTGGCGCCAAAGGGGGGAGATGAAAAGCCTTATCGGCCGCTCGGCGGCCCTGCTCGACCGGCTGTTTACACTGACCCATCCGGCCAAGGTGGCCGCCTTCGGCTATCTGCTCTACATCGTCGCCGGATGGCTTCTGCTGAGCCTCCCCTTCGCCCAGCGGGGAGGAACGGCGACCGCGCTGGACCATCTCTTCATCGCCACCTCGGCGGTCTCCACCACTGGCCTTGCCACCATCAGCGTGGCCGACAGCTACACCTGGTTCGGCCAACTGGTGATCCTGCTGCTGATCCAACTGGGGGGGATCGGCTACATGACCTTCGGCTCCTTCGTGGCCCTCTCCATCCGTCCGCAGTTGTCGGACTCGCGGGAGAAAATCGGGCGGACGGTCTTCGCACTTCCCGCCTCCTTCCGGATGGACAAGTTCATCCGCAGCGTCGTCGGGTTCACCGTGGTCATCGAAGTGGTCGGCGCGGCGGTCCTCTATCCGGCCCTGGTGAACGCCGGGGCGGCCGATCCCCTCTGGAGCGCCATTTTTCACAGCGTCTCCGCTTTCTGCACCGCCGGGTTCTCCCTCTACAACGACAGTTTCATGTCAATGGCGGGGAACTTCTGGATCAACGCGATCCTCGGCGCACTGGCCTATCTGGGCGGGATCGGTTTTATCGTCTGCATCGACTTCTGGCGGATGCTGCGGGGCAAGAGCGACCGGATCACCCTGACCAGCAAGATCATCCTGCTGACCTCCTTCTGGATCATGGTCGCCGGAACCCTGTTCCTCTTTCTGGGGGAGGGAACCTTGGCGACCCTCCCCCCCGAGCGACGATGGCTGGCGGCCCTCTTCCAGACCATGACCGCCATGACCACCGTCGGGTTCAACACCGTCGACATCGGGCAGTTCTCCAACGCCTCGCTGCTGCTGGTGGTGATCCTGATGGTCATCGGCGCCTCCCCCTCGGGGACCGGCGGCGGGGTGAAGTCGACCACCCTCTCGGCCCTCTACGGGGTCATGCGCAGTTCGCTTCGGGGAGAGCGGGTCGTCCGCTTCTGGGGAAACCCGATCCCCGACGAGCGGGTCTGGAGCGCCATGGCGGCGTTCAGTTTTTACATGGCCACGCTGGTGGCGGGGACCTGGCTGCTGGAGCTGACC
>JADGCD010000135.1 GCA_015229165.1 Nitrospinota bacterium
GGAGATCGCCAGAATCATGGGGCGGGAGGGATTGCGCAGGAAAGGGGCCAGCGCCCCGGCGGCGGGGGGATCGAAGAAGCGCGGGGGGGGTGAGAAGCGGGAAAGATCGACCCCCGGCGGGATGACCAGCATCCGGTTCGGTTCGTAGTGGTGGTAGATTTGGTACTGCTCGGCGACCTCCTGCCGGGTGCTGGCGACCACGAAGGCGGCGTTGTCCAGCGCCCGCTCCTCGGCGTCGATCCGCCGCCCCATATGGTAGCGCTGCTCAATCTCGGCCTGCGCCATTCCCTGGTCCAGCAGCCGCTGTCGCTTGACCCGCCCCAGCGAATGGCCCGTAAAGGCCAACGGCGCCCCCAGCAGCGACGCCAGCCGCGACCCCACGAACCCGGCGTCGGCGTAGTGGGCGTGGATCAGGTCGGGCGCGCGCCGGACCCTTCGCAGATGACGGAATATCTCGTCGGCGAAGGAGTCCAGATGGGGCCAGAGGCTCTCCTTGCGGATATACCGGCGGGGGCCGCAACGGAAGCGGACGATATCCACCGTCGGCGTCACCTGCTCCCGATGCTGCCCGTACTCTTCGGCCAGCGACGGGTCGTCGATCTGCCGGGTCCAGATCTCCACGCTCCCCACTTTCGGGTGGTCGCCCAGCGCACGGGCCAGCTCCAGCACATATTTGGTCTGGCCGCCGGTGTCGGCGTCCCGCCCCAGTTCGAGGGAATGGCCGCGCAACAGGCCGTGGATGTTGAGCAGGGCGATGAAGAGCCCCGGTTTGCGGTCGGTCATAGGGCCTCCTTCCGTGGCGTTAACGATCCCCGCCAGGGGAGTCGTCCCCAGTGTACCACAGCCGCAGGCGCCGGTTCCCGCGCCGCCGGGACGGGTCACCGGATGGGCGCTTGGCCGAGCGCCGTCCGGGCGGCGGCGTAGAACTGCCCGAGCCGCCGGTAGGGCTCGCCCGTCCGCTCTTCGAACGAGACGCCGCTGAAGCGGGCGCCCCCCCGGGCGAAGGTCCGGCGGACCGTCACCGCCAGCGGGTCGACCACCTTGCCGTCGCTCAGGATGAACCCGACCCGCGCAAGCGAAAGGGGGGCGTCCTCCGCCTCCATCAGGAGCGCTCCCTCTTCCGACAGGTCGACCGCCGTCGCCAGCCGCCGTCCCTCCTCCCCGGCCACCGGGGCCGCCAGAAACACCGCGATACGCGGGCTTTGCCGTAGCGACGTGACCCGGACCGTATCGGGCCAGGCCCAGACCCACACCGGTGTCGGCGCGGTGAACTGCCCCAACAGGGTGGTATCGAAAGCCCGGGCGATCCCCCCTTCGAGATAGCCGATGGTGGCGTCGAGCCGGTTGCGGGCCGGGGCGACGAGGGGTCGCCCTTCCCATACCGGCGGATCGGTCAGCAGGTAGCGCCCCTCCCTTCCCCCGTCGATGCGGGTATGGAACTGCCGATGGTCGATGGTGAGGACACAGGGGCCGTGATAAGGGGGCTCCGCGTCGGGCGAGGAGCGGCCCCATTCGCACCCCAACGCCGGAAGAGCGGCGGCGATCCGCTCCACAAAGGCGGCGTACTCCCGGCGTCCCTCCCCCGGCAGGAGGGCCATGCCGTATTCAAGACTTGACGGGCGTTCCACGATCCGGCGGACTTCGGCGGCCAGCGGTCCGGTCTGGGGCTGGTCGTAGTACCAGAGGGAGAGGGCGATCCGGTCCCCCACCGCCAGATCCCGTTCGCAGGAAAGGCGCATCCCCTCCCGGGAGAGGTCGCGCAACGTCCCGTCGAACGGCTCCTCTTCGCGGCGGGCCCGCACCGGCGCCACCAGCGGAATGCGTCCGCTCTTGCGGATCGGGGTCGCCGAGACCGTTTCAGGGGGGGCCAGCGCCAGCAGGTCGAGGAACGACAACGGGCCAAGAATCCGGCTGCGCCCGTGGATCAGTTCGCCCTCCCGAAGGACGATCACCTCCACCTCGTCCACCGAGGGGGCGAAGCCGTGGGGGAAATCGACCAGAGCCCATCCCCCCTCGCGGACGGCCCGGACCCGGACCCGTCGCTCCCGCCCGCCGGCGCGCAGAAGAACTCTCATTCCCACGGAGAACATGGGCCCCTCCCGGAGATCGCTCCTACCCTTAGATTACACCCTCCAAAGGGGCCGCGAACGGTTCTTTCATGTGGACAAACCGTCCGAATGTTGTTCTATTCATGGGGTGAACGTCGGCAACGAAAGGACCGGGGGATGACCCACAAGACCTTGGGGCGCTACCGCATCATCGAGCGGATCGGCAAAGGCGCCATGGGTCTGGTCTACAAGGGGGAAGACCCCCGACTTCAGCGGATCGTCGCCCTGAAGGTGATCCTCCCCCCCTCCGCCGATCCCGACTCCGAAGAGACCCGGCAAGCGGTCGACCGACTCTACACCGAAGCCCGGGCGGCGGCCCGGGTCACCCATCCGGCGGTGGTGACGGTCTACGACGTGGGGGAGGACGAGACCGAGGCCGGACCGGTGGTCTATGTGGCCATGGAGTTTCTGGAGGGGGAGAACCTGGATCAGTGGCGGACCGCCCGTCCCCGGACGGCCACCGAGTCGCTGCGGATCGTCCGGCGTCTGGCCGAGGGGCTGGCCGCCGCCCACCACCGGGGGGTCGTCCACCGGGACGTGAAACCGTCCAACATCGTCATGACCGCCGAAGGGCCGAAACTGACCGACTTCGGCCTGGCCCGTCTGCCGAGCCAGGACGGGGCGACCCTTTCGGGAAAGGTCTTCGGCACGCCGTCCTACATGTCGCCGGAGCAGGTGGAGGGGAAACCGTCGGGGGCGCCGTCGGACATCTTCTCGCTGTCGGTGGTGCTGTACCAGCTCCTGACCGGCAGACTTCCCTTCACGGGGGAGAACGTCATGGGGGTGATGTACAACATCGTGAACACGAACCCGGTCCTGCCGTCCCGTCTGGCGCCCGGGCTTCCCCCTTCCGCCGACACGGTCCTGATGAAAGGGCTGGCCAAGGAGCTTCGGCTCCGCTATGCCACCGCCGCCGACCTGATCGCCGGGGTCGATCTGCTGCTGGCCGAGGTCGAAGGGGGACGGTCGGCCCTGTCCGCAGGGCCATTGTCGCCGGAGAGCGACCTGCTGGATACCCGGTCGATACAGAACACGCCCCCCCCCCTTCCCCACCGTCACCTACAGCATGGACGACCCGGCGCTGGCGCGGCGCATGGCCCCCCTCTTCCGCCAACGGGGCATCCCCTGCCACAAGAGCCCCTCCCTGCCGGAGCGGGAATTGGCCCGCCATATCCTTTTCCATCTGCGCAAGGGGCATCTGTCGCTCCTCCATTTCGCCCACAAGACCTACTACCAGCCGACGCTGACCACCTACACCGTGGCCGACCTTCTCCGGCAGGTCCGCCAGTTCGACCCGTCGGCGCCGACGGAGCGGATCGTCCCCCTGTTCATAACCGACGCCTCCTCCCGGAAGCAGCAGGAGGTTCTCCGGATGCTTGGGGCCTACGGAATCTGCTACGCCCTCTTCCTCTCCCCTTCCGACCCGCCGGACGTTCAGGACGAACAGGTGGCGTCAGGGCTGGTCGATTTCGTTGAGCTGATGGAGACCGACTTCGCCCTCGACACCCCGACGCCGGAACGGTTCGACGACAAGCAGATAGCCCCGACCCGCCAGTACGAGGAGCTGCTGGCGCTGGGGAGCGACCTGATGAAGCGGGGCAAGGCGGAGGAGGCCATCGAGGCGTTCACCCAGGCGCTGGCTCTCAAACCCGATTTCGACCTGCTGATACAGCGGGGGGACGCCTTCTACCAGACCCGCAAATATGTGGCGGCGCTGGCCGACTACCGGAAGGCGCAACGGCTCAAGAGCGCCACGCCGGAGCCGGACGCCAAGATCGGCGCCTGTTGCCTGATACTGGCCAAGGAGATGAAGCGACAAGACCCGGACCGGGCGGAGGAATGGTTCGAACGGGGGGTCCAGCGGCTGGAGAGCTCCCGGGAGACGGCCCGGGAGCTGGAGCGGCGCTACGCCGACACGCCGGAGCTGCTCGGCGGCTCCCCCTTCAATCCGATCCTGAGCGCCCTGCGGACGGCGGACATCAACCGGGGCGATTTCGAAGACCGGCAGGGACGGCTGACGGCGGTCATCGAGACGGCGGTGGTCCGCACGGGCGCCATGGGGGAGGGAACCCTTGACACGATCCTCGACCGGGGCGCCGGGCTGACGGCGCTGGGTCGGTTCGACGAGGCCCAGGAGCTGCTCGACCCGGCGTTCGACGCCCATCCGGCCGAAGCGGCGACGACATACAACAACTTTGCCGTGGCGCTACGCAAGAGCGGCGACCACCGGCGGGCGTTCGAGACGTTCGCCCGGATGGCGGGCGCCGCCCTCCCGGAACGCGAACGGATCCTGAAAAACATGCGGACGGCGACCATGCACTACGCCTGCGACCTGGTCCGGCAGGGGAAGCCGGAGGAGGCCGAGGCCCTCTACACCCGGGCGCTGGCGTTGAAAATGGACGACCCGGAATGGGCCCTGTGCGACCTGGCCCTGGCCCACCTGGCCGCCGGGGCGTCCCACGCGGCCCGGGTCTATCTCTCCAAGGCGGTCAGCCGCAATCCGGGGATCGTACAGGCCCGACGCTTCTCGGAATACAAGGGGCTGGCCCCGTTCCTCACCAGCGCCGACAAGACCGGCGGCTGACCGGCCCGAATCGCTTTCCCGTTTGGGTCATCGAAGGGGCATCGGCCCGCGCCCGCCCCGACGGGGGGGCGAAGGGGGCGTGGTATACTGTCGTTCATTCACGTCCTGCCGGACGATTAAGTGAGGGGTCATGAGAAGCTCGGGTATCGCCGTCGTCGCCGTCATCCTGTCGCTGGCCCTTTCCGGTCCGGCCATGGCCGCCGCCTCGTTCGAAAGCGCCGAAACCTGCCAGCCGTGCCACGGGGACATTTACCGGAACTGGCGCCAGAGTCTCCACGCCCTCTCGTTCACCAACCCGGTTTTCGCCCAGGCCTACCAGACCGCCTACACCGAAACCGCCGGAGAGGCGAAAAAGCAGTGCCTGCCGTGCCACGCCCCCACCGCCACCGTCACCGGCGACTTCGACGCCCGCCAGCCGGTGACCCGCGAGGGGATCACCTGCGACTTCTGCCACAGCGTGACCGGGGTCGATCTCTCCCACGCCACCCGCCCCTTCGAGCTGGCGCCGGGGAAAGTGAAGCGGTCGGTCCTCAAAGACGCCAGGGCCCAGGGGCACGAAGCGGCCTACTCGGCCGATTTCGCCTCGTCGAAGCTGTGCGCCGGGTGCCACGGCATGACCAGCCGCAACGGGCTGAAAATCACCGACACCTACAACGAATGGAAGGGCTCCTCCTTCGCCCGGGCGGGCAAGGTCTGCCAGAGCTGCCACATGGCCCCGATCCCCGGGAAGACCGCCAACGAAGGGGGACGGGAGAGCATCCACAACCACTCCCTCTCCCGGAATCTTTCGACCATGAAAGACGCGGTGTCGCTGGAGGCCCGCATCCTCTCCCGCACCGGGGAGAGCGTCGGGGTGGAGGTCCGGGTGACCAACGAGCGGGCCGGGCATGCGATCCCCACCGGCGCGGTGGCCCGCAAGCTCCTGCTGGAGGTCTCGACGGTGGACGGCGCCGGGCAGGTTCTGGAGACGAAACAGCGGGTCTACCGGAAGGTGGTGGTCGACGCCGACGGGGCTGAACTCCTTTCGGACGGGGAGGTCTTCCTGAAAGGGGACCGGATCGTGGACGACAACCGGTTGCGGGCCGACGAGACCCGGACGGAACAGTTCTCGTTCCGCCGCCGGGCGGCCGACGTCCGTGAGGTGAGGACGGAGACCTTCTACATCTACGAGCCGACGGTGGCGCAGAAGGTGACGATCCGCATCCCCCTGTCGTCGGCCACCACCACCGACACCCCTTAGC